>DATENV010000304.1:0-11604 GCA_035274805.1 Sphingomicrobium sp.
TTGAGCCATTGCACGCCGGTCCGGGTCAGGATCGACGCCGATGACGGTTGCGCCCGACGCGCGCGCTGCCTGCGCGACGATCTGCCCCGGCACGCCAAGCCCGAACACGGCGACGACATCGCCGATGCGCAACTGCGCGTCGTGGACTCCGTTCAACGCGACGGCACCGATGTGCGAGAAAATGCCGATGCGCGGATCGGCGCCTTTCGGCAGCAGGCGTTCTCGTGCGTAGGCGGCATCGGCGATTTGCTCCGTTCGATGCCCCCAGGTGCCGAAGACCCGTTGGCCGGGCTTCAGGTCGGTGACCTCGGTGCCGACCTCGACGATTTCGCCGCATTCTTCATAGCCCAGGTTACGCACCGGGTAGGGCCAGCTTGGGCTATCCGCGGCAACGAACAGGCGGCGCTGCTCGTCCCACTGGCGATGCATGAAGGGGTTGGTGCCGCGATATTGCGACAGTTCGGTTCCCGCGCTGATGCCCGAAAAGAGCGTGCGAATGCGGACTTCCTGAGGCCCCAGCGGGCGCTCCTCGATCGCCTCGAATGCAAGCTCGCGCGGCGCGTTCAGCATCAGCGCACGGGCGCCTGTCACGCGTGCACCTCGCGCGAGTTGGCGATCACCGCGCGGCGGGTCGGCGCGCGCATTGCCAGCAGGATCACCACCGCGACGAAATAAAGTCCCGCCATCGCGACGATCCCGGCGCGCATGCCGAACGCATCGCCGATGCTGGCGACGATCAGCGGAGTCGAGCCGGCGCCGAAGAAGCCGATCATCGTCATCATGCCAACGGCCGTCGCGCGCGCATGCGGCGGGACGACGTCGTGCATGGCGGCGTAAATGCAGCCGTCGAACAGCCCCTTGGCGACGCTCGTCGCAACCAGCACGAGGCCGATCCCGAACGCGGTTCTGACGCTGAGGATCGGCAATAGGAGAACGCCCGCGAGCCCGAGGCCGATGGCGAGCGTCAGGAAGCGCCCGATCGGCGTTCGCTTCGCGAGCGTGTCCGCCAGCAACCCGCCGAGCGGCACCGACAGGAAGCCCGCGATATTGATCGTCGCCGCGCCGACCCACGCCGAATCGGCCAGGTTCATGCCGAGCTCTTTGTTCACAT
The DNA here is from genome assembly GCA_035274805.1 of Sphingomicrobium sp. Taxonomy (GTDB): domain Bacteria; phylum Pseudomonadota; class Alphaproteobacteria; order Sphingomonadales; family Sphingomonadaceae; genus Sphingomicrobium. The sequence continues at coordinate 1,112 of DATENV010000304.1, forward strand.
AATAAGGCGCCCAGAACGTCACGCCGGTCGACGCGCCGGTGGCCAAGGCGAAGATCAGGCACAGCATCACCGCGGGCGGGATACGCAGCACGATCCCGATCGGCTCGGAGGGTTTGTCCGCCTCGACCGCGGTGTGGCGGATCGGCGCATCCTTGAGAAATCGCCACAGAACGATGGCGTGCACCAGGCCGATGGCACCGAAGATCAGGAACGGCGCATGCCAGCTCAACGCCTCGGCGATGTAGCCAGTAGCGACGGCGCCCAGCCCCGCGCCGGCGAACACCGCGGTCTGGTGGATGGAGAGCGCACGGCTGCGCATTTCCGGCCGGTGCCAGTCACCGATCAGCGCGGTCGCGGTCGGATAATATGCCGACTCCCCGACCGCCACGAGCCCGCGCATCGCGAGCAGCAGCGCAAACCCGCTGGCGAGCGCCGATGTCCCCGTCGCCAGGCTCCAGAAGATCAGGCCGTAGATGATGACTCGAGTCCGCCGGACGCTGTCGCCGATCCGGCCGGCGATGAAGGCGCCGACCGCGTAGACCCAGAAGAACACGCTGCCGAGCAAGGCCAGCTGTTGGTTGCTCAGTCCAAACTCGGTTTTCAGGTCGGGCAACACCGCGATCAGGATGTTCCGGTCGGCGGCATTGAGGAACGCGACGAGCCACAGGAGACCAATCAGCATCCACGGATAGGACGACCTTGCTGAAGGTGCCGCGGCAGTGGTCGCTCCAGCCATTCTGCTCTCCTCGCCTTCCGCCTTCTTGTCTCGCGATCGCTCGCGGAACTCAAACCGTGACGGCACCGCCGTTGATCAGGATCACCCGGAAGTCGTTGACGTTGGTGCGCGTCGGGCCGGTGACAATCAGGTCGCCGAGCGCGTCAAAGAAGGAATAGGCATTGTTGGCCCGAAGATGCTCGGCCGGGTCCAGCTCGAGTTGCTTCGCGCGCCGCAGCGTATCGGGCACGACGACCGCGCCGGCCGCATCCTCGGTTCCGTCGATCCCGTCCGTATCGCACGCGAGGGCCGAAACTCCCGGCGCGCCATCGAGCGCAATCGCCAGCCCGAGCAGATATTCGAGGTTGCGCCCACCCTTGCCGTCGGGGTTCTGGACCGTGACGGTAGTCTCGCCGCCGGAGATGATCGCGCGGGCCTTGCCATCGACCGACAATCGCCGCGCCAGCGCGGCATGGCTTGCGCCGAGATGCCGCGCTTCGGCCTGAAGCTGGTCGCCCAGGTCCATCACGAGATAGCCCGCCGCCGAGGCTTCGCGCGACGCCGCGGATAGCGCATCCCTTGCCCTCGCGATGATGGTCGTTTCCACGCCGGCCAGGCCGAGGCTGTCAGCCGGCGGCGTTTCGTTCGCCGGATCCTCGAGCGCGGCGAGGACCGGCGTGGGCGCGGCAATCCCATATTTGCGCAAGATTTCGCGGGCCATCGCGAGCGTCGTCTGATCAGGAACGGTCGGCCCCGACGAAACGAACGATGGATCGTCGCCCGGAACATCGGAAATGATCAAAGTGGTCACGCGGGCGGGACCGGCGCCGAGCGCCAGCCTGCCTCCCTTGATGCGCGACAGATGCTTCCGCACGCAGTTGATCTCGGCGATGGTCGCGCCGGATTCGAGCAGAGCGCGCGTCGTCGCCTGCTTGTCGGCCAACGTCAGCCCACGCGCCGGTGCCGCCAGCAGCGCCGAGCCGCCGCCGGACAACAATACAAGCAAGTGGTCTTGGGCTTCGAGCCCGTGCGCGATCTCGAGCGCACGCTCCGCCGCGCGAATGCTGTGCGCATCGGGGTAGGGATGGCCGGCCTCGATCAGCTCAACCCCCGCGCGAGAGGCGAGCTTGCTGGTCATGTGGCCGTAGCGGCTGACCACCAGCGCCGCTGCCGGCGGCGGCAGCCGGTCGAGCGCCACATCCGCCATCGCCGCGGCCGCTTTCCCGACGGCAATCAGCGCGACGCGGCCATGCTGCGGCGTTGCCAGGTTGCGCGGCATGACTTTCGCCGCGGACACCGAATCGACCGCCGTGTCGAACAGCTTGCGCAACATTGCGCGTTCGCTCGCATGCGCTTGCGCAGCGCCGGCCAGTGTCGAGATGGAACCCATGCGCTGCGAACCGCCGCTCCCCGCCCCAATCGCCTAAAAGGCTGCCCCGAACCACCGGTCCGTCCTAGTCACGATTTAAGCAACGCTGTGTTGCGTCGATTGAAACGTCAGTGGATTTCCCATGAAAGCTTGTGGCGGAACTGGTCGACCAGGAAGTCGATCAACGTGCGGACGCGGACGGGGACCGCCTTCGGGTCTTCGAACAGTGCAAAGAAGCTCATGTCTTCCGTCCGCCAGCCAGGAAGCACCTCGACGAGTCGGCCCTCGACGAGGTCGTGCTTGCACAGGAAGGCGGGCAGGTTGGCGATGCCGAGCCCGCAGGTCACCGCATGGTGCAGCAACGTGAGGTCATTGCAGACCAGCTTCGGGTTGAACTCGACCGCCACCGAATCATCGCCGCGATGCAGCGTCCATTTGTGCGCCCGGTCGTGCGTTCCGACCGCCAGCAGATCGAAGCGCGGCAGCTCGACGTAGTTCTGCGGCATGCCCTTGCGCTCGAAGTAGTCGGGCGACCCGAACGCGCCGCATTCGGTCGTGCCGAGCTTCGCCGCGAACAGGCCCGAGCTCGCCAGCGGCCCTACCGTCAGAGCGACATCGAACCCGTTGCGGAGCAGGCCGACGCCGTCGTCGCTCAGCACGCTGACCAGCCGCACGTCTGGATATTGTTCGAGGAATGCGGCGAGCAGGGGGCCGACGAGATTGTGACCGAGCACGTAGGGGATCGCGATGCGAACCACGCCCTGCGGGTTGCGATGCAGGGTTTGCAACGCGCGCTCGCCGTCGCGCAGCACGCCGAGGCTGCGCAGGCAATATTCGAAGAACAATGCGCCGTCCTGGGTGACGGTCACGGCCCGCGTGCTGCGTTGCAGGAGCTGCGAGCCGAGATGCTCCTCGAGCCGCGAGATTCGGCGGCTGATCTTCGATTTCGGGAAGCCGAGCAACTCGCCGGCCTTGGTGAAGCTCTCGGTCTCGACGACCTTGGTGAAGATGACAAGATCGCCAAGATCGAGCATCCAACGCCTCCCCCGCCGCGGTGCATCCTAGGCTCAGTGTTGCCACGGTTGCAACGGTTTGTTCCAGCTTTGGTGACTTCCCCGCAAACCGGCCTCCGCGCACCTTCAGCCGACAGGCGCTCGCCACAGGTGCGCCGGTAGCATGGAGGGGGTTCATGGCTATCGCATTACGTTCCGCACGGCTTCGTTTCTGCTTGCTGTCGACCGCGGCTTCATTGCTCGCAACACCGGCATTGGCCCAGAACCCGGCGCCGCCGCCCGACACCAGCCCCCAGGCACCGCAGACCGAAAACCAGTCGCCGCCGACCGCGCCGCAGGACGTCGCCAATCAAAGCGACGTGATCATCATCACCGGCACCAGCCGCGCGCGCGCCGCCTTCAACACGCCGCTCGCGGTAACCTCGCTTGGCGAGGCCCGGCTGCAGAAGATCGCCTCGAGCAGCCAGGCCGACATCCTCAACACGGTGCCGACGCTCAAAGGCGATGCGGGTGGCGGTGAAGTCGCCAGCAACATCTTCGTCCGCGGCCTGCCATCAGGTGGTCAATATCAATTCACGCCGCTGATGTACGACGGCCTGCCGGTGCTCAGCACGTTCGGCCTCAATTCCTCGGCGTTCGACGTCTATTATCACAATGATTTCGGGATCGACCGCCTGGAATTCGTGCAGGGCGGCGTGTCGAACCTGTTCGGTCCCGGCTCGGTCGCCGGCCTCATCAACTATCTCTCGAAAACCGGAACCGAGAATTTCCGCGGGACGGCGCAGGTCGAGGTCGCGGAAAAAGGCCGTGTGCGCACTGACGTCGCGGTGAGCGGGCCGCTCGGCGGCAACTGGTATTACGCGTTCTCGGGCTTCTATCGGTACGATGAAGGCCCGGTCAAAACCGACCTCAAGACCAAGGGTTATCAGCTGCGCGGCAACATCAAGTACCGCCTTCCTGACGGCAGTGGCTCGGTCACCGTCTACGGCCAGTGGATCGACGACCAGGTCCAGTTCTATCTACCGATCCCGCTGAACGGTTCGAACCGTAACCGACTGCCCGGCAACGACGGGCGCAAGGTGTATCAGGTCCTGTTCCGAGAAGGTCTCGAAGGGCTTGCCTTCAACACGCCCGACGGGTTGTTCACGACCGACGCCGAGGAAGGGGTGATGACCCGCGGCGGGCAGATCGCGCTCGCGTTCGACAAGCAGTTCGGCAACGGCTGGGGGGTCAACGGCCGGACCAAATGGTCGAAATACAAGCACCAGTTCGCGCTGTGGTCGGACGGCGACGGCGTGATCAACGTGCCGGAAACGCTGCAAAGCTTCCTGACCAACCGCGGACTCGGATCACTGGCAAATGCGAGCTTCACCTTCGCCGACGGAAGCGGCGCAGTGCCGTCGAATTTCCTGTTGTTCGCCAACCGCATCACCGACCGCGACCGCCCCGTGCACGACTTCACCGGCGAGCTGAACATCACCAAAGAGATGCAGTGGGGCAGTACCAGCCACAAGTTCACGCTGGGCGGGTTCTACGGCAATGCTTCGGCGCGCGACATCAATGTCACCACCACGTACCTGGCCGAATTCAACAACCAGCCGAGACTGGTGAATGTCGTTGTCACCAATCCGACGACCGGCGCGCAAACCATTGTAACCCGCAACGGGCTGCTCAACGCCGGCGCGGGATACGTCAATAACAAGCACGAGGCGGAGCGCTACGCGATCTACGGCGCCGACCAGATCGACGCGGGCCGGCTGAAGTTCGACATCGGCGGACGCATCGAGCGAATCAACGCCGACCTTCGCCGCGAGCGCACCGCCACCTTTGTCACGGATCCGGCGACGCCGAACCTTGCGACAGCATTACGCGACGTAATCTGGGGCAACGGCACCTTCCTCACCGGCAAGGTGCACACCAGCGAGTGGGCGCTGGCCGCGGGCGCTCTCTACAAACTGACGAACAACATCAATCTCTATGCCAATGCCTCGCGCGGCTATTTCTTCCCAGAGCCGCGGGCAGTCGCGTTCAATGCTTTAGGAGTGCCGCAGAGCTATTCCGCCGAAATCATCAAGCAGGCCGAAGCCGGCGTGAAGATCAACCAAGGTGCGTTTTCCGCCACCATGGCTGCCTTCTACAACAAGTTGACCAACCGCCGGCAGGTCCTGTTCGTCAATGACGGCCAGGGCGGGTTCACCGAACGGGTCAACCTGGTCGCGACCGAAGCCTATGGCGGCGATGTCACGGCTCGTGTGCAGATCATGCCGGATCTCGCTTTCGAGGGGAACATCACGCTTCAGCACGCGAAATATTCCGAGTTCCAGCAAGCTGTTGCGGGCGTTCCGACATCCAATCCCGCGTTGATCGGCAACACCATCGAACGGCAGCCGGACGTTCTCTACAATGCCGGGCTCTATTACGACGACAACCGCTTCGACGCGTCGCTGTTCACCAACTACACCGGGGACGTTTTCACGGCCTCGAACAACGCGATCGTTCTGAAGGGCTTTCACGTGGTCAATCTGGATGCCGGCTACAAATTTGGCCTCGCCGGTCACAAGCTTCGCCTGGGGATCAACGTCTTCAACCTGTTCAACACCGACGCGACGACCGAGGGATCGCCGCGGCAGGACAACAACCAGACGACCGGCGGCCAGTTCTTCGTCGGCCGCCCAGTGCTGCCGCGGCGCATCGCCGGACGTTTGACGGTCGATTTCTAAACCGGATGCCGGGCGCGCTGTCGCTTCGATGGCGCGCCCGCTCCGAAGCGTGAAGAGATGATCTCGAACGATCTGGACGAGGCCGCGCGCTCGATTCTTCGGGCCAATGACCGCGGCGGCTACACCGTTCCCAACGGACGGGTTTACCCGTTCCAGTGGAACTGGGACTCGGCCTTCGTTGCGCTCGGTTTCGATACGTTCGACCGCGATCGCGCCTGGACCGAAATCGAGACGCTGTTCAAGGCGCAATGGGACGACGGCTTCCTTCCCCACATCGTCTTCTGGAAGGACGACCCCGGCTACTTTCCCGGCCCGGCCGTTTGGGGAACCGACAAGCAGCCGGTGACGTCGGGCATCACGCAACCGCCGGTGGCGGCAACCTCGCTTCGCAAGCTCTGGGAAAGCGCGAAAGCGGCCGGCGAAGCCGATGCTTATCGCGGTCGGTTGGACGCTTTGTTCCCCAAGCTACTCGCTTGGCACCGCTGGTTTGCCACCTACCGCGACGCCGACCAGCGCGGCGTCGTCATCGCGATGCATCCGTGGGAAACGGGCCGCGATAATTCGCCGGAATGGGATGCGCCGGGCGAACCGATCGATGTGTCCGGCGTCGGCGATTACGTCCGCCGAGACACGAGCCATCTCGACTCCAAGATGCGCCCGACCAAGCTCGAATACGATCGCTACCTCGCGCTCGTCCAATTCGGCCGGTCCACCGGTTGGGATCATGCGCGGATCGCCGCCGACAACCCGTTCCGCGTCGCCGACGTCGGCATGAGCATGATCCTGCTGCGCGCCAACCGCGACCTTGCTGCGCTCGCCGACGAGCTCGGCAAGCCTGACGACGCGGCGGAGATCCGCGGTTGGGTCGCGCGCGCTGAACAAGGCATCGGCTGGTTGTGGAACGACGAGGTCGGAGCCTGGTGCTCGCGCGATCTGCTGACCGGCCGCTCGTCTGGGCTCATCACCAGCGCTTCGTTCCTGAGCTTCTATGCCGGGCTCCGTGACGCGGAGCGCGACGTTGCGACGCTCGCGAATTTCGACCGGATTGCTGGCATGGTCGAGTTCGTCGCGCCCAGCCTTGATCCGGCTGACCCGGGATTCCAGATGATCCGTTACTGGCGCGGGCCAGTCTGGGCCGTCGTCAATTACATGATCGGCACCGGCCTCGCCGAAGCCGGGGATGAGGAGCGGGCCGGGCGCGTGCGGGCCGACACGCTCGAATTAATGCGGCGCAATGGCTTTTACGAAGCGTATAGTCCGATCGACGGCAGCGGCAGCGGGGGAGACGATTTTTCATGGACGGCCGCCATCTGGCTCGCCTGGTCCGAAGGATACTGAAATGAGTGCTTTCTCTCTCACTCCCGCGCAACGCAGCTTTTACGACGAAAATGGCTACCTGCTGATCAGGCAGTTCATCACCGGCGATGAAGCGGCCTCCCTCCGCTACGAAGTCCATGCGATTGCCGCCCGGCAAGGGCCGACCAACGCAACCTGGAGCAGCGTGAGCAGCCAGAACACCAGGCTCGAACATTCGCACGACGTGCAGTTCCGCTCCGCCCCGTTCACGCGGCTGCTGGTCGACCCGCGGCTGACCGACGTTTTCACAAGCCTGATCGGCCCGAACGTCCAGCTCCATCATAACAAGATGTTCATCAAGCCGCCCGAGCGCGGGTCACCGTTCCCGATGCACCAGGACCATGGCTATTTCCCGCATCGCGGTAATTCGATGACGGCCGCGATCCTGCATCTCGATGCTGCGCCTGACGTCAAGGGATGCGTTCGCCTCTATCCCGGATCGCACAAGCTCGGGCCGCTGCCGGCCTTCGGGCAGGACCACCATGTCGACACCGACCAGTTCCCGCTGTCGCGAGCGACGCCGATTGAAGCGGAAGCCGGGGACCTGCTCGTCTTCAATTACCTGACCGTCCACGGATCTGGCCTCAACACGTCGGACCAACCGCGCACGACCTGGCTGGTCCAGGTTCGCGATCCGGAGGACGAGCCGGTCTCCGAGCAGCATCAGTCGCGCGGCCAGGGAATGATGCTCGCCGGGGTGGATCCTCGGCGCGAAGCCTTCGCTTTCGCGTGGGAGGCGAAGTCCGCTTGAAGCGGCGCTTGGTTCGCGGGGGCGCTTTTCGCGTTGCTGCAATGACCTTGGCGCTCGCGCCGGCGAGCGCTGCTGCCGCCGGTAACGATCGGCACTGTGCGGCGCTCGTATCGGCGTCGCGCCCGGGGTTGGAGATCGTTTCCGCTACCGCGGTTCCGGCGGGCGCATTCATGGCTGGTGACCAAGCGATTCAGGTGCCGGCCTCGTGCCGCGTCGTGGGGGTCGCGCGGCCGACCCGGGATTCGGAGATCGGGTTCGAGCTGTGGCTGCCCGACGGCTGGACAGGACGCTATGCCCAGCTCGGCAACGGCGGCTTTGCCGGCAACATCGATCATCCTTCGCTGGCGGCGGAAATCCGGCGCGGCAACGCTGCGGCGATGACCGACACGGGCCACAAGGCCGGCCAGTTCGACGCGAGCTGGGCGTTCGGTCACCCGGAGAAAGTGATCGACTATGGATACCGGTCGATCAAGGCGACGGCCGACGCCGCCAACCATCTGGTTCGCGAATATTACGGTCGGCAGCCGCAGCGCCGTTACTACATCGGATGCTCCAACGGCGGACGCCAGGCGTTGATGGCGGCGCAGCGCTATCCTGACGACTGGGACGGCATCCTCGCCGGATCGCCGGCGGTGCAGTGGACTAGGCAGCTGGCGGCCTTCGCGGCGTTCCAGCAGCGTCTTCGCTCCAAACCGGAAAACTGGATTCCGCACGCCAAGCTGCCCGCGATCCAGCGGGCGGCGATGCGGGAATGCACAGGACAGATCGTGCGATGTCGGATCGACGTCGGAAGATTAATCTGCCGCGGCGCCGATCGCCCGGGTTGCTTGACGATGGGCCAGGCCGCGTCGCTGGAACTGATCCAATCGGGACCGGACGATTTCCCGTTCGGGTTCGATCCGCGATTCGCCGCGATCCCGGACAATTGGGATCGCTGGATCCTCAATGCCGACCGCGATGCGCCGAGCGAGCTGGCATTCGCGACCCAGGCCTACCGCTACCTAGTCCTCGACCGGCCCGGCTGGCGGGTCGAACAATTCGATCCGAAGGACGACGCCGCGCGAGCATCGCGACGTGTGGTCGCCGGGCAGCCGCTGTCGGCGATCCTCGACACCGATGACCCCAACCTCGATCGCTTCGCCCGGCATGGCGGCAAGCTGATCATCTATGTCGGCGGAGCGGACGCGGTCATTCTGCCGGGTCCCGCGATCGATTATTATCGGCGACTCATGCGCAACGCCCGCGCTTCGCGCGCTCGCACTTTTGCACGGCTGTTCGTCGCGCCGGGCATGCAGCATTGCCAGGGCGGCCCTGCCCCGAACGCCTTCGGCCAGGCGTGGGTCGCGCCGGGGCTCAGTGCCGATCCGCGCCACGACATTCGATCGGCGCTGGAAGCCTGGGTCGAGAGGAGTCGTCCTCCAACTGCAATCGTCGCCGCGAAATTCAAGGCCGATCGAATCGGGGCCGCGCTGACCGCGACGCAGGAGCTTCGGCCCTATCCAGCATCAGCGGGCCCGATTATCACAGTTCGACCGTGAAGCTTTACCGCAAATATATCGAAAAGCCCTGGGGCCGGACGCAGCTGCCGCCGATGTTCGATGCGCTTACCGACCGCAGAATCGGCGAAGTCTGGTTCACCAACGGCGGCGAATTGCCTCTGCTGGCCAAATACATCTTCACCAGCGAGCGGCTATCGATCCAGGTCCATCCCGACGATGAGCAGGCGCGGGCGCGCGGCCTGGCGCAGGGCAAGTCAGAATGCTGGTACACCCTCGATGCGGAGCCGGGCGCCACGCTAGGCCTTGGGCTGACCTCCGAGGTTTCGGCCGAGGAGCTGCGGCAGTCGGCGCTTGATGGTTCGATTGAAGGGCTGATCGACTGGCGGCCGGTTCGCGCCGGCGATTTTTTCTTCGTGCCCGCAGGCACCGTGCACGCGATCGGCGCGGGGATTTCGCTGCTCGAGTTCCAGCAGAATGCGGACGTCACATACCGCCTCTACGACTACGGCCGTCCGCGCGAGCTTCACCTCGACGATGCGGTCGCCGTTGCCAGGCGCGAACCCTATGCGGACAGGCTCGCCAAGCATGTCTCGCCCGGCGACGAGCAGGTGCTTGTGGACGGTCCGCATTTCGTCCTGATGCACGCGCACGGCGATGCGCTGGCCGACCGCCGGCGCTGGGTGATGCCGCTGGAGGGTTCGGTTCGCTCGCGAAGCGAGGTCGCTTCGGCCGGCGACTGCCTGCTGCTGGAGCCGGGCGACGGGCTCGAGCCGAACGGCGCGCGGATGCTGATCGGCGCTAGCGCCTAGCCGCCATCGCCAGCGCGATCGCCCCGAGCGGTCCGGCATCATCGCCGAGCGCGGGCGCGCAAATGTAGGGTCCGTCGGCGGGCAGCCTGACGAAGCCATTGAGGCTTTCGACCAGCCTGGCCTCGATCTTTTCGAGCAGGTGCGGCTGACGACCGAGGACGCCGCCGCCGACCGCGATCCGGTATGGCGCGGCGGCGAGCACGATCGCATGGCACAGCTGCGCCAAGGTCCAGCTGACCGACTCCCACACTGGATCGTCCG
>DATENV010000305.1:0-2697 GCA_035274805.1 Sphingomicrobium sp.
GCATCGATCCGGGCAACCTCCTTCAGGCCGATCTCGTGGATCTCCTCGGGCGTGCGATCCGTCGTCGTATATTCGCGGATGTTGGCGCGATAATAAGCGTCGCCGTCGGGCAGGTCCCGCGCGGAAATGGTCGCGCGCGCCTTCGGGAAATATTCGCTTTTGTAGAAGTCGAGCAGCTTGCGATAGGCGGGCAGCACCGCGGTCCGGATCGCCTTCGTGGCTTCGGCCTTGAGTGCCTGCTGCTCGGCCTGCGGGATGGTCGAGGGCATGTCCTCGAACGCCTTGAGGAACGAGCTTTTCGCGGGCTCGTCGACGATGAAGGCGGCGATCGAGGCGTCGCGTCCGGCGAGCGTCGCGCGCGGGACGCTGAAGCCGCGAGCGAGGCCGGCCCGCATGTTCGCGATTTGCTCGTCGAAATAGCGCGGGATGTCGCGCATCCGCGAAATGTACCGGCGATATTCGGCCGCGTCCGCGAACGACCGCCGGGCATCGAGATAGGTCCAGAAGGAGCTGTCGCTGTTGAATGGCATCTCCCATACGCGGAAGCGCGCGTCGGCGACGCCGTTCTCGAGGATGGTGCGGAACACCGCGGCGTTGACCCGCTCCTCGGGAGAAAACTGCTGCACGGGAATGGCCTTGAGCTGGTCGAGCAGCTCGCGGAGGTGCGCCGCGCGCCGAAGCTGCGATTGCGCGTCAACGTGCGGCAGGTGCGACGTCGGCTTGGTCTCGCCGCGCGGGTCCTCGAATTGCTCGGACTCCTTGGCGTCCCACGCCGCATAGCCGTCGTACAGCGCGCGCAGCTTCAGGTCAGCCGGGTTCGCGGCCGTTTGCCTGGCGGGTGACGCCTGCGCCCGCAGTTGTGCGGGAACCAACAAAGCAAGCCCCGCCAGCCACAGCCACCCGTTCAGCGTTCGCATTCGAGACCTCCTGCTTTGACGGGGTTGGTAAGCAAGCTGGCGCGATCAGGGAAGCGGCGCGAGGTCTGGAGGCACGAACTCCCGGCGCGCTTCGACCGAAAGCAGCCGGTCGTGCGAGTAGAAGCGGAGCGGCCAGTCGCGGCGCCCCATCGGCGACAGCAGCAGCTCGTTCACCAGCTCATGGATCGGCGACGCCGGATTGGCGCCGCTCAGGAACCGTCGAACGCCGTGCAGGAACACACGCGTGATCGTCTCGTGATAGCCCTCGGTATCGCTGTTCACCCCGCCGACGCTCTCATTGTAGGCGCGGATGAGGCCGGGAAGCTCGCGGTCGAGGTCGATCTCCGGGTGCCGGAGCAGCAGGTACGTCGTGGCAGCAAAATGCGCTTCGTGGGTCCACTCGGGGCGCGGCAGGTCGCGCGCGAGCAGGCCCTCGCCGACGCGCGCGACGGCGGCCTCGGAAACAAATAATCTGGGTCGGTAGTCGGTCATTGATCGGGTCCTTGGAGAGGCCCGATCGGCGACCGGGCCGTTAGACGGCGGTGACTTGGCTTGGGCTGGCTTGCGCTTGTTGTTGCGCAGCCTTGGGCGCCGCTTGCCGGACCCCTTCGTCGACCTGGTCCGCGAACTGCGCGAAATTCTCGACGAACAAATCGACGAGCTTCGCGGCCATCGCGTCATATTCGGCCGGATTGCTCCACGTGCCGCGCGGGTCGAGGATCGAATTGTCGACGCCCGGCACCGACACCGGCACTTCGAACCCGAAGTTGGGGTCCTTGCGGAACTCGGCGTTCTTGAGGCTGCCGTCGAGCGCGGCGTTCAGCAGCGCGCGCGTCTCCTTGATCGGCATGCGCTTGCCGACGCCGTACTTTCCGCCGGTCCAGCCGGTGTTGACCAGCCAGCAATCGACCCCGCCCCTGGCGATCCGCTCCTTGAGCAAATTTCCGTAGACCGACGGGTGGCGCGGCATGAACGGCGCGCCGAAGCAGGTCGAGAAGGTCGCCTCGGGCTCGGTCACGCCGATCTCGGTGCCCGCCACCTTGGCGGTGTAGCCTGACAGGAAGTGGTACATCGCCTGGTCGGGCGTCAGCCGCGCGATCGGCGGCAACACTCCGAACGCGTCGGCGGTCAGCATCACGATATTCTTCGGCACCGGCCCCATATTCTCGGCCGAGCTGTTCGGGATGAACTCGATCGGATAGGCGCCGCGCGTATTCTCGGCGAGCGAGGCATCGTCGAAGTCGAGCTCGCGCGTGTCGGGGTCGATGACGACATTCTCGAGCACGGTTCCGAAGCGCCGCGTGGTCGCGTAGATTTCGGGCTCGGCCTCGGGCGACAGGCGGATCATCTTGGCGTAGCAGCCGCCCTCGAAGTTGAACACGGCGGTGTCCGACCAGCCATGCTCGTCGTCGCCGATCAGGGTACGGCTCGCATCGGCGGAGAGCGTGGTCTTGCCGGTGCCGCTGAGGCCGAAGAAGACCGCGGTGTCGCCTTGCGCGCCGATATTGGCCGAGCAGTGCATCGGCATCACCCCCTTCACCGGAAGCAGGTAGTTGAGGATGCCGAACACGCTCTTCTTCATCTCGCCGGCATAGGCGGTGCCGCCGATCAGGATCAGCTTTTCGGAGAAATTGACCGCGATCACCGTCTCGCTGCGGGTGCCGTGGCGTTCCGGATCGGCCTGGAAGCTCGGCAGGTCGATGATCGTGTAGTCGGCGGCGAAGTGCGCCAGTTCTCCTTCCATCGGCCGCACCAGCATGGTCCGCACGAACTGCGAATG
>DATENV010000306.1:0-2470 GCA_035274805.1 Sphingomicrobium sp.
GAAGTCCATGATATGGAGCGACCAGAGAAAGTCGTAGACGCGCCACAGGGTGGAGCGGCGCGCGCTGACCGCGCCGGTATCGGACGCGACGTAGAACGAGACCGCATTCTCGCCCTCGAAATCCACCCGCCATGCCGGCAGCGCGCCGCGATATTCGGGCGAGGCTTCGGTGACGAGCAGCACCGACGAAGCGCGCGTGTCGCCGACATGGTCGCGCTCGGCGATCGCGACCGCGAGCGGCGCGGGGATCGGCGAGAGCTGGCGGCCGCTGGCGAGGTCGTAAAGCCGCGGTCGCGGCGCGCCGCCCGTGACCAGCGCGACGGGCCGGCCCATCATCGCTCGAAGCTCGATCTTCTCGCCCTGGCGGGCGCCGCTCTGGGAGATGCGCTGCATCCCGGCCGCCGCATCGCTCATCGAGATCGCAACTGGCGGCGCCTGCGCGACCAGATGCTCGCTTCGCACCCGCTCGATCGGGAAGACGGCGAAGAACAGGCCGCTGACGAACCAGAACAGGATCTGGACCGCCATCAGCAGCGCCAGCCATTTGTGAACCTTGCCCGAAATACGCGCCGCAGCCGACATGCCATTCTCCCCCTGGATCAATTGGCATACGCGCAAGCCCGCCCGGCCCCTCATTCGGGATCGATGAAGGCCTCCAGGCGATGGGTTCCGACGCGAACCGGCTCGAATGGCGTGGCGGCCCGACGGGCGAAATCGTCTAACCTCGAATAGTGGCTAGACCGGCCGAAGCCCTGCCAGGCGGGCCCGCGCCCGATACAACCGGGTCTCGACCGCCTTCTCGCTGATCCCGAGCACGTCGGCCGTTTCGGCCTGACTGAGGCCCTCGATGGTGCGCAGGATCAGCGGCTCCTTCAGGTTCGCGGGCAGCTCGGCGATCGCCGCCCACAGCCGCTCAAGCTCCTCGCGGTCCGACATCGCATCCGGGGCGGCCGGCGCGGGATCGGGCACGTCGCCCGCCGCCCTGGTCAACGAGCCGGCGGCGAGCAGCAGGCGGCGCACCTTGCGCCGCCGCGCCCAGTCGCGGCATTTGTTGATCGCGATGCGCGACAGCCAGGCCCGCATCGGGCGCGACTGGTCGTAGCGCTCGAGATGGAGATAGGCCGAGGTAAAGCTTTCCTGGACCAGGTCGAGGGCGTCGTCGGCATTGCCGACATAGCCGCGGATCAGCCGGAAGATCGGCTCCCGATGGCGCCCCATGAGCTCGGCGAAGGCGGTCTGGCGTCCGGCGAGCGTGAGCGCGGCGAGCTCGCCATCGGTAAATTGATCCCGCTCCACGTCATTCCGGTGCGGAGCTGGCGGTCAGGGCCCGAACGACCGCACGGTCGAACCGCTCCGCCTGATCGGGCCGCAGGACGGCCCGCATCGCGAAGATATGGGCGAGCGTCTCCTTCTGGAGGTCGCCCATGACGCGATGCGACCGGTCGACTTCCGCGGTCACGCGCGGACCATAGCCATGCTCGGCCTGGATGGCTGCGGCGAGACGCGCATTGTCGGCCCTGATCTCCAGTTCCAGCGCCCGCCGTCGGGTCGCGAAGCTTTCCTCCAGCGCTTCGATCCGGGCGCGCTGCTGCTGGTCCAGATCGAGTTGCTCGTGAAGAAGATCGTGGAGCGCGCTCGCCTGCTCGCTGCGAGGATTGGAGATTGAGCGGCCGACGAGCACGCCGATCAGTGCGGCGAGGAAAGCCAGCACCGTCATGAAGATGATTCTGCGGCCGAATGTGCCGACGCTTCTCATCCGCCGAGCAGCGAAGACGGGGCCAGGCGGGACGCCGGCGCGAGCGGATAGAGCGATGCGTCGCTCGCGGGATTTTGGCCGGTGAAAAGCCCTCCCGCAATTCCGATGGCGAGCGCGACGGCCACCGCGGTGAGGTAGAACCCGGATGGCAACTCGCGCAGGCGCGGTCCCAGCGCCGCGATGCGGCCGAGGACGTCGATCTCCGCCTGGGCCAGCGCGCCGGGTACGGGCTGCCGCGAGAGCCTTTCCAGGGCCCTGTCGATGTCGTCGCTCATCTCTACCTCCACCCCCTGACATAGATTATACGCAAAGGGGCTGCCACTCCCTCAAGCTGCCCTCAGGGGCAATCGACGCGGCTGCGTATTGCCAATAGGGGCGAGCATCCAGGGCTGGGATGCTCCATTGGGAATTGGAGGACGATTTGCGACCAGCGCTGATTTCGACCAGACGCGAGCTGCTGTCGGGCGCGGGCGCCGCCATTTCGCTTCTCCTTGTCGGCTGCGCGCCTTCGAGCGAGCGGCAGGCGGCGGATGCCAAAGGCTCGGGCACCACCGAAGCGCGGCCGGAACGCCTCGCCATGATTGTCCATCGCGATCCGGGTTGCGGCTGCTGCGAAGCCTGGGCCGACCTTGCGCGGCGGGCGGGATATGAGGTCGCGCTCCAGGACGAGACCGACATGCCCGCGGTGAAACGGCGTCTCGGCGTTCCGGCGAG
>DATENV010000307.1:0-2034 GCA_035274805.1 Sphingomicrobium sp.
CAGGTGATGCCGGCATTGGCGGAGGCGCTCGCAGGTGGCCGCCGGCCGACGCGCGACGAGCTCTCTGCTATCGCCGGCGACATCTACGATGCCCTCGCCCGCAACCGCGTGGGGATCAAGCTGGTGGATCGGTCCGCGCGCGACATCCCGGACCTCGGCAAGGTGTGGTTCGGGGGCGCACGCGGGTTCCTCGTCGACGCGCTGTCGCACTATCTCTCGGACCGGATCAAGGCGGGCCGGCTGCGAGCACCCGCGGACATCGCGATTGCCGCGCGTTTCATCGTTGAAACATGCGCGTTCTGGGCCGTGCACCGCCATTGGGACGCCCAGCGGCAGGACCTGCCCGAAGACCGTGTGCGCGCCGCCGTCATTGACCTGGTCGTCGCCGCGCTCATCGCGCCCGCCAAGAGCGCCGCAACCGACAGCAAGAAAGGAACCCAGAAATGAGAGCGTTCATCGATCGCGTTCTAGCCATCGCCCGGCCCACGGGCTGCCCGGTGCCGCAGTCCTGCCCTGCCTCGATCCGCCGGCGCCGGCTCCTGCGGCTGTGGATGCCGCTGGTGCTGTTCGCGGTTCCCACGGTCGTGATCGGTTACGGCTTCGTGATCCCGAAGAGCTGCATCGCCGGCTTCAACGGGCTGACGTTCGGCTTCGGGACGACGCTGCTCGGTGCGTGCATGACGTACGCGGCGGGCGTTCGCGCCGCTCTGAAGGGCTGAGCGCCATGCGGCGGCCCAGGTTCATCGCGCGGCAGGCGGAACGCCCGAGCGGGCTGTTCGGTCGATTCCTCGGCGCGATCATGGCCGTCGAGACACGCGCGCTGAACGACGAAGTCTTGCGCCACTTGGCCGTCGCCGCTGGCGAGCGGATCCTCGAGATCGGGTTCGGGCACGGCCGAACGATCGAGCGCGCGGCGAAGGCGACGGCCGGCGCCAGGTTCGCCGGCATCGATCACGCGGAAGACATGGTCGAAGCCTTGTCCCGGCGCGCGCATCGGCTGGTCGACGAGGGCCGGCTCGAACTGCGCGCCGGCAATAGCAGCGCCCTACCCTGGCCCGAAGCCAGCTTCGACGGCGCGTTCACCGTCCACACGATCTACTTCTGGGCGGACCCGGCGCCCCACCTCGCGGAGATTCATCGGGTGCTCCGTTCCGGCGGGCGTCTGATGCTCGCCTTCCGCGATCGAACGCCGGACGTCGAAGCCTCGGCGCCGCCGGACATCTACCACCTGCGATCGCGCGACGACGTACTCGCGCTCTTGGCGGTCGCTGGCTTCGAAACCACTGCGACGGCGGGCCCAGGGACCAGCAACTGGATCGTGGACGCGCGGAAGCGCTGACGTACAGGGATTCTATTGGCGACGGCGCATCAGCGTTTCGGTCATCCGCCCGGCGACGACGACACCCGACAGGAAGGTGATTGCGGCGACCAGCCAGACAGCCGCCGTCAGCCCCAGCACGTCCGCGGTCACGCCGGCGACGAGAGCGCCGATGGCGTAGCCCAGGTCGCGCCACAGGCGGTACACGCCGACGGACGACGCTCGCCAAGACGGGTGCGCGACGTCGCCGATCGCCGCGAGGAGCGTCGGATAGACCATCGCCGTCCCAAGACCCAGCAGGACGGCACCTACCGCAAACGCCGGCAGGCTGCGACCCAGCGCGATCAGGGCGATACCCGCCGCCTGCGTCCACATGCCGCCGGCGATCAGGCGTTTGCGCCCGATGCGATCGGACCAAGCGCCGGTGAAAAGCTGGCCGACACCCCATACCGCTGGATAGAGCGCCGCCAGGGCGCCGATCTGACCCAACGACAGCCCGGCCGCTGCGAACACGACAGGGAACAAGCCCCACGCCATGCCGTCATTGAGGTTGTTGACCAGACCGGCCTGGGTGACGCTCGATAGGTTTCGATCTCGCAGGGTCGTCCGCCAGAACACTTCGCGCGGGCTCGGCACCTCGCCTCCGGCCAAGACATCGGTGGACGCCCGCGCCTCTTCCTCGGCGTGGTGTCGCGTCTCCTTGACGACGAGCACCG
>DATENV010000308.1:0-8301 GCA_035274805.1 Sphingomicrobium sp.
TGGACCGCGCTTCGGTCTCCCGCCAGGCGGCCAGCGCCTTGAGGCGACCGAGCACCGCCGGGTTGCGGCTCGGTAGCTTGAGCCGCTTCCACGCATCTTCGGGCGGGAAGGCGAAGCTGGATGAATCGGCGAGCCGCTCCATCTCCTCGTCGAGCCAGGCGCCCCGGCCGGTCTTTTTGAGCTTCTCGACCATGCGGGGAAATACGGCGGCGAGGTGGGTCACGTCGGCAATCGCGTAATCGATCTGCCGCTTGTCCAGTGGGCGGCGGCTCCAGTCGGTGAACCGGGCGCCCTTGTCGAGGCTGTGGCCGAGCAGGCTCTCGATGAGGTTCGAATAGCCGATCTGCTCGCCGTGCCCGAGTGCCATGGCGGCGATCTGCGTGTCGAACAGCGGGTGAGGGACCTTTCCGGTCAGGTTATGGATGATTTCGAGATCCTGCCCGCCGGCGTGGAAGACCTTGAGCACGTCTTCGTCGGCGACGAACAAATCGAGGAGCGGACCAAGGTCGATCTCGGCCTTCGGATCGATCGCCGCCGCCTCCTCCGCGCTCGCAACCTGGATCAAGCACAGGTCGGGCCAATAGGTGTTCTCGCGCATGAACTCGGTGTCCACGGCGATAAAAGGCTGTTTGGAGAGCCGGTCGACGAGAGCCTTGAGGTCGTCCGACTTGGTAATCAGAGGGTGGATACGCATGAGTCTTGAGGGGGCTTTAGCGGCGCCCTCGCGGGTTGACAAAAAGGTTTCCGGCATTGAAGCGCGGCGCGCGTTTTTCTCCACAATTTTCCGCTTAGCGAGCCCACCGATCATGCACGCCTATCGTACCCACACCTGCGCCGCGCTGCGGATCGCCAATGTCGGCGAAACGGTCCGCCTGTCGGGCTGGGTTCATCGCAAGCGTGACCACGGTCATTTGCTGTTCGTCGACCTGCGCGATCATCACGGCATCACCCAAATCGTTACCGACACCGGTTCGCCGGCGTTCGAGACGCTGGACCGCATCCGGGTGGAATCGGTGGTGACCATCGACGGCGAGGTCGTCGCGCGCTCCAAGGAAACGGTGAACCCCAACCTGCCGACCGGCGAGATCGAGATCCGGGCGCGCAACGTGACGGTGCAGTCGGCCGCTGCAGAGCTGCCGATGCCGGTGTTCGGCGAGCAGGATTATCCCGAGGAGATCCGGCTTCGATACCGCTATCTCGATCTCCGCCGCGAGGAGGTTCATCGCAACATCATGCTGCGTTCGGCGGTCATCGCCTCGATCCGCCGCCGGATGATCGAGCAGGGCTTCACCGAGTTCCAGACGCCGATCCTGACGGCCAGCTCGCCCGAGGGGGCCCGCGACTATCTCGTCCCGAGCCGCGTCCACCCGGGCAAGTTCTACGCGCTCCCGCAGGCCCCGCAGATGTTCAAGCAGCTGATCATGGTGGCCGGATTTGACCGATATTTCCAAATTGCGCCATGTTTCCGCGACGAGGACGCCCGCGCGGATCGGAGCCCGGGCGAATTCTACCAGCTCGACTTCGAAATGAGCTTCGTCACGCAGGACGACGTGTTCGCGGCGATCGAGCCCGTGCTGTCCGGGGTGTTCGAGGAATTCGCGGACGGGCGCAGCGTCACGCCGGCCGGCGAGTATCCGCGCATCCCCTACAAGGAAGCCCTGCTCAAATACGGCACCGACAAGCCGGACCTCAGGAACCCGCTGCTGATCAGCGACGTCGGCGGGCATTTCAAGGGCTCGGGCTTCAGCCTCTTCGCCGGGCTGGTCGAGAAGGGGGCGGTGGTTCGCGCGATCCCGGCACCGAATACCGCCGAGAAAAGCCGCAAGTTCTTCGACGACATGAACGAATGGGCTCGCAGCGAAGGCTTCGCCGGTCTCGGCTATGCGACCCGCAAAAGCCGCGAGTGGGGCGGGCCGATCGCTAAGAATCACGGCGAGGAGGGTATGAACCGCCTTGCTGACGAAATGGGGCTTAGTCCGGACGACGGCATCTTCTTCGCGGCCGGCAAGGAAGAGGAAGCGGCAAGGCTTGCAGGGCTGGCGCGTACCCGCATTGCCGACCAGCTCGACCTGATCGAGAAAGGTGCCTTCCGCTTTTGCTGGATCGTCGATTTTCCGATGTTCGAGTACAACGAGGACCAGAAGAAGATCGACTTCAGTCACAACCCATTCTCGATGCCGCAAGGCGAGATGGAGGCACTGGAGAGCAAGGACCCGCTCGATATCCTGGCCTGGCAATATGACATCGTCTGCAACGGAGTGGAGCTAAGCTCCGGCGCGATCCGCAACCATCGTCCGGACATCATGTACAAGGCGTTCGAGATCGCCGGTTACACGCGGGACGAAGTCGACACGAACTTCGCGGGCATGATCAATGCGTTCAAGTTCGGAGCCCCGCCGCACGGCGGCTCGGCGCCGGGCATCGACCGCATCGTCATGCTGATCGCGGACGAGCCAAACATCCGCGAGGTGATCCTCTTCCCGATGAACCAGAAAGCGGAAGACCTGATGATGAACGCGCCCGCCGCGGTCACTCCCAAGCAGCTCAAGGAGCTCAGCATCCGGGTGGTGGCCGACAGCTGACCCGAATCAGGATGCCGCGCAGCAACCCGTTGTGCGCATCGCAGATTGCGTTAACTTCGCGTTCGATGGTCGAGCGGGAAACCACTTTCGCAGGCAACCGGAGCGGCGGTGACGTCAGCGCAGCGCTAACGGCCTTGCGTGACCATCTTGCCGAGTTGCAATTGCCGCAAATTGCGCACGGCCGCCGGGCGATCATCTTGTTTGAGGGGCCGCAGGGATCGGCCAAGAAATACGCGCTCAAGCAACTCGCCGCCGCGTTCGATCCTTGTCACTTCGCCGTGCATCCGACGGCTTTCGATCGTCGCGAAGCGAATGAGGGCCATTGGCTCGCACGCTTCTGGAGGCAGCTTCCCACCGCCGGCAACACGTCAATCTTCTTCCGCAGCTGGTATCGCCGCGTCCTCGACGATCGGGTGCTGGGACGGACGGTCGAGGAAACGATTCCGCGCGTCTTCGACGAGATCAACGAATTCGAGGCGCAGCAGCGCGATTACGGGACGTTGCTGGTCAAGCTTTACTTCGACGTAAGCGCCGACGTTCAAGAGCAAAGGCTGGAGCGCCGGCGGCAGAATCCCTGGCGGACGAGGGTCGCGATCGATGATTTCATCCGCGCCGACGATCCGGCCTATCAGAATGCGCTGACCGAGCTGCGTGCCAACACCGACACCCGCTGGTCGCCGTGGCGGACGATCGACGGCGATGACGAAGGGCAGGCGGCGCTGGCGACGCTCGAAGCGATCGCCGATGCCTGGTCCAAGGCGATGCCGGCCGAGCCGCCGCAGCTCGTGGCCGCTCCGCGCGTCGCTTAGTCCGGATAGGCGATCGCGAGAATTTCGTAGCTCTTCTCGCCGGCCGGCAGGCGGACGATGCGTTCGTCGCCGACGTGTCCCCCAATCAATGCTCGCGCGAGCGGCGCGCTCCACCCGATCCGGCCCTGGGCGGCGTCCGTCTCGTCATCGCCGACGATGGTGACGGTGCGACGATTGTCGTTTTCGTCGGCAAGCTCGACCGTCGCTCCGAAGCGCACCTGATCACGGGAGATGTGCGCTGCAGGATCGACGACCTTCGCCGCCTTCATGATGCGCGAAAGATGCGACAGCCTCCGGTCGATTTCGCGGAGGCGCTTCTTGCCGTACAGATAATCGGCATTCTCCGACCGGTCACCGAGCGAAGCGGCCCAGGAGACGACTTCGACGATCTTCGGCCGTTCGACCCCGAACAGCTCGTCATATTCGCGGCGGATGCGCGATAGCCCCTCGGCGGTGATGTAACGGTCGGCCATGGCCGCCGACTATCAGCCCGGGCGGTCCTTCCCAAGATAGCGCGAGACGTGGATCGCCGTCCGCTGCGGCTGCTGGGCACGCATTGAATCATAGACGACGCTGTTCTCGATCACGCGCTGCACGTAGGCACGCGTTTCCGTGAACGGGATCGCCTCGATCCATTTGAGCACGTCGACCTGGCCGCGCGGGTCGCCATATTTCCTGACCCACTTGCCGACGTTGCCGGACCCGGCGTTGTAGCTCGCGACCGCCAGGGGCACGTTGCCGTTCCAGATGTTCAGCATGCGCTGGAAGTAGGAGGAGCCGATCATCACGTTGTAGGCGGGGTCGCTGATCAGCCGGTAGCTGTCGTAGCCGATGCCGATCTTGCCCGCTTGCTCGCGCGCCGTGCCGGTCATCAGCTGCATCATGCCGCGGGCGCCGGCATGGCTGACCGCGTAAGGATCGAACGAGCTCTCCTGCCGGCTGATGCCGTGCGCAAGCGACCACAGTCCGCTCGAGACCGACGCATTCAAGGTCGGATAGGCTTGGCGGACGTAGAACATCGAGCCCTTCACACGGGCCATGCGCGCAGTCCACACCCCCAGGTCCTGCCGGCCAATCTGCTGGCCGAGCTCGACGGCGAGGTTTCGGTCGCTGTCACTGTCGAGCGATTCGGCGAGCGCCCGGACGAACAGCGCCTGCTCGGTCGACCGGCCCTGCTGTCCGAGCAGCCTGATTACCTGCACCACGCGCCGGCTGTTGAAGGTGGTGCGCTGAAGCTGGGTCGTCACATATTGAGGCAGTGCGGCGGGTGGCGGCGAGACCGAGCGGCCGAGCCGCTCCAGGGCGAGCTGCCCATAGAACAGCTCCGGATAGGCCGCGGCGTTCTGGAAGTAGCTGGTTGCGTCGGAAAAGCGACCGGCGGCCAGCGAGGCACGACCGGCCCAATAATTTCCTTTGGTGTGGACCTGCAGCGACCGGCCGCCGCGCGCATAGCGGTCGAACATCGCAACCGCGCTCCCCGGGCGGTTCATGCGGTCGAGCGCGACGGTGCCGGCGAGCCAGGCGAGCGTGGTGTAATTGTCGCGGATGCCGATCGGCTGATCGGCGACGTCGGTGCCGGCAGGCAGGACGTCATCGACCTGGCGTGCGATGTTGTAAGCAGTCTGCCAATTGCGGTCCTGCGCGGCGTCGCCGGCGAGCAGGATCAGCATGTCGTAGAAGCGCTCGGGATCCGCTGGCTTGATCGTGAATTGATGGTCGCGGGCCGCGAGCTGCTGCGCGGCGGAGCCATAATTGTTGGCGCGCAGCCAGCGTGCGCGGTCCATCATCAGCCCGGCGTCACGCGTGACGAGGCCGATCACGGCGGCGTAGCGGCTTTCGGCATCCGGCGCGTTCTGCAACATCGCGATTCGCGCGGCGAACGCGGTCTGGCGCTCGGGGCTGCTGGCGGACAGGAAGCGCGCAGCATCGTCGGCCTTCTTGGCGAACAGCAGCGCATCGACCCGATCGTCATTGTCGGCACGCGTGAAGCTGCCGCCGTAGCGCGCCCAGATTGCTTGCTCGTCCGTCGCGCTGAGGCTCGCCGAGCGCCAGGCCTGGCGCGCGGCATCCAGTGCCTGCGCCATCTGGCCGGTCGACGCATAAGCATCGGCGAGGCGAGCCCAACCGTTGCCGGTCTTCGGTTTGCCGGCCGCGAAGAAAGCGAGGACCGTCGCGGCATTTTCGCCCGGCTGCATCGCTCGTTCGGCCCAGCCGCGCATGCGCGCCTCGTCCGGCCAATCGGGATTGGCGATGAGGAAGCTGGCGTAATCGGCGAAGCGATAATTGCTGCTCTGCCTGAGCGTGCGCCAGTTTTGCAGCGACGAAGCGACGCTTTGGGTCGCGGCGTAGGTCGGCCCGCTGTTGCGCGGCGCAGCGTATTGCGCCGAGCTCGAAGGCGCGGTGGCCAGAAGGACCGGGATCATCGCAGCGATGCGCCACATGCTGGACATTTTGCAGTCCCCCTCCTTATCAGCCAGTGAACGCGGCCCACTTCTCCACAGAAAACCGCGTCCCAAGAGGTAAGTTCATGTTTTTCGGCTCGATTCCGGCGCTGGTCACACCGTTTTCGGGCGGGCGTGTCGCCGAGGACACATTGAGCGAGTTCGTCGAATGGCAGATCGCCCAGGGCTCGAACGGGCTGGTACCATGCGGCACGACTGGCGAAAGCGCGACCCTTACTCGCGACGAGCACCGCGAGGTGATTGCCCGCACGGTCCGGGCCGCCAATGGCAAGGTGCCGGTGATTGCCGGGTGCGGCAGCTACTCGACCGCCGCGGCGATCGAGCTGGTTCGGGCAGCCGCCGATGTTGGCGCCGACGCCGCGCTGGTGGTCGTGCCTTATTACAACAAGCCGAGCCAGGCCGGCCTCAAGGCGCATTTTACGGCGGTTGCCGATGCCTCGCCGGTCCCGATCGTCGTCTACAACGTCCCGTCACGGACGGTTGCCGACATTTCGGTCGACACGCTCGCCGAGGTCGCGAAGCACCCGAAGATCGTTGCCGTTAAGGACGCGACCGGCAATCTCGGCCGCGTCTCGGCCCAGCGGCTCGCGTGCGGGGAGGAGTTTATCCAGCTCTCGGGGAATGACGACATGGCGCTCGGCTTCAACGCGATGGGCGGCACGGGCTGCATTTCGGTGACCGCCAATGTCGCGCCCAAATTGTGCTCGGATTTCCAGAAAGCGATGCGCGATGGACGCTGGGAAGATGCGCTGAAGCTTCAGGACCGGCTTTATCCGCTACACGCGGCGCTGTTCTCCGACGCATCGCCGGGTCCGACCAAATATGCCCTGACGCGTGTTCGTCCGGGCTTCCCCGCGGAGCTTCGCCTACCGCTGGTCGAGGCGTCGGACGCCTCGAAGCGCGCGGTCGACGCCGCGCTCGAGCATGCGGGACTGATCTGATCCCGCATGGCCAAGCCGCTCCCGCAGCCGTTCGACAAGCAAAAGGTCGTGGCCGAGAACCGCCGCGCGCGCTTCGACTATTTCGTCGAGGAGCGACTGGAGGCCGGCGTCCAGCTGATGGGCACGGAAGTGAAGTCACTGCGCCAGGGCGAGGGTTCGATCGCCGAAAGCTATGCGACGGTCGACGGCGAGGAAGTCTGGCTGATCAACAGCCACATCCCCGAATATAGCCACGGTAACCGGCTCAATCACGAGCCGCGGCGGCCGCGCAAGCTATTGCTCAAGAACCGGGAAATCGCCAAGCTGCAGGGCGCGGTGACGCGCCAGGGCCTGACGCTCGTTCCGCTGTCCATTTACTTCAATGGCAGCGGCCGCGCGAAGGTCGAGCTGGCGCTGGCCCGCGGCAAGAAGGTCCACGACAAACGCGAGACGATGAAAGAACGCGACTGGAAACGGGAGCAGCAGCGGTTGCTCAAGTCCAATGGCTAAGGCCGGCGGCGGCGAACGCTTCCACTGGATCACTCGTCATATCCCGACGCGGGAAACGGTCCACCAGCATCGGCTGCTGCGCCCTTTCGCGCCGCATCTGACGCACAACTCGCTGTGGCGAATGACGCGACGGTCGGTGCCTCGGGCCGTCGCGCTCGGTCTGTTCGTCGCTGTGATCATTCCGGTCATGCACACCGCGATCGCGGCGCTCCTGGCCATTCCGACGCGCGCCAATGTCGCGATCGCCGCGGCCTTCACGCTGGTGGTCAACCCGGTGACCATCCCGCCGCTCTATTATGCGGCGTACCGGATCGGGTCGTGGGAGCTTCACCATGACGGGACGCTGGTGAACCCGGCGGCCGCCGAGAGATTTTCGAGCGAGCTTAGCCGGTTGCTGTTCTGGATCCACCAGGCGTCGGGTTCGATCGCTTTGGGCGTGCTGACGATTGCCGCCGCTTCGGCTCTGCTCGGCTATGTCGCCGCGGCGTTGGTCTGGCGATTCTGGTCGCGCAGCCGGTGGCAACAGCGCCGCCGCATGCGCGGCTGATGCCGTTCGCAGGTGTTCCGCGCACGATTGTCGATTGGGATTCGCCGCGGTTACGTTCGCTTGTCCAACCGCGTTCAAGGATGGAGGGATTTGAAATGGTTCGAGTGATTGCGCTTGCTTTGGCGAGCACCGCGTTGGCTGCCTGCGCGACAGAAGCTCCGCCGCCGCCGGTCGCGGCTGCACCCGTGGCGCCTGCCGCCGAAGCGCCTGCCGCCCCTAAGCCGCAGTACGGCACGTTCGGCTTCGACCTCGCCGGGATGGACCGCAGCGTCGCGCCAGGAGACAATTTTTACCAGTTCGCCAACGGCACCTGGGCCAGGAACACGCCGATCCCGCCCGACAAGGCCAACTACGGCGCGTTCAATTTCCTCGACGACCTTTCGCACACGCGCACGCGGGAACTCCTCGAGCAGGCCAAGGCCGATCCAAGTTCAAAGATCGGCACGGCCTATGCGACCTATCTCGATACCG
>DATENV010000309.1:0-11345 GCA_035274805.1 Sphingomicrobium sp.
GGGTTCAGCACGCTCGGCAACTCGCCGAGCGCGTGAAGCCCCCGCCAGTCCGTTGCCGGATCGCTGCCGTCGACCGGACGCGTATAATCGTAGCGGTCGTCGCGGCGCGGCGCGAACTGCGGGTGGAGGTACGCGATCCCGCCCTTGTCATCGGCGAAGATCGTGTTGTTCGAGCTGTTGGCCTTGAACCGGTCGGCGACCGCCAGGAAGGATGTGAGGTCAGCCGTCTTGGTCCGAAGAAAGCTCTGCTGCAGCGCCTCGACCGGCCGGTTCATCATTGCGAACGCGATCCAGCGGCCGCCGGCCGAGCGGACGATCGGCCCGTGATGGGTGCGGTAGGTCGTGAAGCTGCGCGTCGCCAGTCGGCCGTCCGCGGTACGATAGCGGATGGTAATTGGACGGATTCCAAGCGGCCGGCATTTGCGGCCGTAGCGGTAGCAGCCGCCGGAAGCCTTCCGTTCTACCTGTTCGGCATACTCGTCGACCACGTCCACGCCGCTCGACGTGTGCATCCATCCGGCATGCGGGTTGAAACCCTGATAGATGAAGAATTGGCCCCAGGTCGCCGCGCCGTAGGCGTTGAGGCCCTCGTCGCTGGTCATCTGCAGCTCGGAACGGAAGTACCAGCTCGTATGCGGGTTGATCAGCAGCAGCGAGCCGCCGTTTGCCGTGATCCTGGGTGCGATCGCAATGCCGTTGGAGCCTTGGCGTTCTTCATCCTCCCCTGCATTCGCAGGGGAGGTGTCCCCCGCGAGAGCGGGGGTCGGAGGGGCCCCTCCACCAGCCTTCGGCTGGTCCCCCTCCCCTCGAAATCGAGGTGAGGATGAATAGAACTCGCGCAACGCATCGAGGTTGATCCGCTCGATGTCGCCGCCGATGCTGCCTTCGGTGAAGCTCAGCGCCATCCACGGCTCGAAGCGCGTCAGCGCGCGCGGGCGGATGGTCGGGTGGGTCGCGAGGAAATAGTTCAGTCCGTCGGCCCAGGCGTCCATCAAACGCCGCATTTGCAGCGGGCTCCGGGCATAACCGGCCTTGAGCTCGCTTTCGCTGACGTACAGCCGCGCGCGCAAATCCTCCCAGACGGCTTTTTCGCCCTCGGCTTCCGCGGTTCGGCCGAGGCTGGCCAGATAGTTGGCCTCGATCCGCGGGAAATCGTCCTCGGCCTGGGCGTAGATCATCCCGAACACCGCATCGGCGTCGGTGCGCCCGTGGACGTGCGCGATGCCCCAATCGTCGCGGGTGATCGTGACCCGGGCCGCTTCGGATTTCCAGCGGTCGAGCTCCGCGGGCGGGGCGGCGGCGGTGAGAACGAGCAGGGCTGGCAGCAGGAGAGCGCGCATGCGCCTTTGTACCCCTGCGAAGGCGCGGGTCCAGTCGCGCTGCAAAGCAGCGCTGACCGGCGCTGGTCTGGACCCCTGCCTTCGCAGGGGTACAAGATAAAGCATGACTGCAGAGAAACAGCGCACACCGCTGGGGCGCGTGATCATGGCGAGCCTGATCGGCACCACCATCGAGTGGTACGATTTCTTCCTCTACGGCTCCGCGGCCGCGCTGATCTTCAACAAGCTGTTCTTCCCTTCGTTCGATCCTTTGATCGGGACGTTGCTGGCGTTCGCCACTTACGCGGTCGGCTTCGTCGCGCGGCCATTGGGCGGTATCGTGTTCGGTCACTACGGCGATCGCATCGGACGCAAGAAATTGCTGATGTGGAGCCTGGTGATGATGGGCGTCGCGACGGTGCTCATCGGGCTGCTGCCCAGCTATGCCGCGATCGGGGTGTGGGCGCCGATCGGCCTGATCCTGCTCCGCGTCGTTCAGGGCTTCGCGGTAGGTGGCGAATGGGGCGGCGCGGTTCTGATGGCGGCCGAATATGGCGACGCCCGGCGCCGCGGCTTCTGGGCGAGTTGGCCGCAGGCGGGCGTTCCGCTCGGCAGCCTGCTCTCGGCCGGAGTGCTCGCGTTGATGGCGGGCTTTCAGAGCGAAGAGGATTTCATCGGCTGGGGCTGGCGGATCCCGTTCCTGCTGTCGGGCCTGCTGGTGATCGTCGGCTGGTACATCCGCAACCGGGTCGCCGAGACTCCGATGTTCGCAAGAGCGCTCGACGAAGCCGAGATCCCGCCGAAGCTTCCGGCAATGGACGTTTTCCGGGAGCGCCCGCGCGCGGTCCTGCTCGGAGCCGGCCTGCGCGTCGGCGAGAACATCGTCTATTATATCCTCACGGTCTTCTCGCTGACCTTCCTGGTCGACGTCGCCAGCGAAAGCCGAAGCCTCGCGCTCGATGCCCTGCTGATTGGCGCCGCCGTGCAGTTCGTCGCGATCCCGCTGTTCGCGGCGCTCAGCGACCGCATCGGGCGGCGACCGGTCTACGCGTTCGGGGCGTTCGGCCTCACTGCCTTCATCTTCCTGTTCTTCCCGATGCTGGCGAGCGGCAGCAGCACCTCGATCATCGCCGCGATCGTCATCGGTCTGGTGCTGCACGGCGCAATGTACGGTCCGCAGGCGGCGTTCATCACCGAGCTGTTCCCGACGCGCATCCGTTATTCGGGCGTGTCGATCGCCTACCAGCTCACCGCGATCTTCGCCGGCAGCCTCGCGCCGATCATTGCGCTGTGGCTCTACAAGGATTTCGCCTCGTCGACGCCGGTCTCGATCTACGTCGCCGTCGCCTGCCTGATCAGCGGCATCAGCGCGCTGCTCGCGCGAGAGACCCGGGGGACCGATCTGTCGGCGATCCGCTGAGCGGCGGCTTCTCAGGCGTCCGGCAGCGCCTGCTTCGCTGTGCCCCAGCCGGCAAGTAGCTTCGACGATGCCCGCTCGAGCAGCTCGTCGGCATCGCGGATCGTGAAATGGTTGCCGCCCTTGTACCGCTCGAGCTCTTCCCAGGCGATCGGCGCCGAGACCGGCGCGCCTTCGCGGGCGCGGGCGGAATAGGGCATGACGGCGGTCGCGCCGCGCTGGTTGCGCAGCCAGTCGAGGAAGATCCGTCCCTTGCGCTCGACCTTGCGGATGTTGGCGGTGAACGTCTCCGGCTCCGCCTCGGCGATCGCGCGGCTGAAGCGGTCGGCGAAGCTCTTGACCGCCCGCCAGTCCTTCGATGCGTCGAGCGGCGCGACGACGTGCAGACCCTTGCCGCCTGACAACAGCGGGAACGTCTTCAGGCCAAGGTCGCCGAGCAGCGCCTTCAGACGCAGCGCCGCCTCTTTGACCCTCTCGAAATCGAGGCCGACATCGGGGTCGAGGTCGAACACCAGCCGGTCGGGATATTCGACCTTGCCGACCTTGCTGCCCCAGCCGTGGAATTCGACCGTGCCCATCTGCACGCAGGCAAGCAGCCCCTTGATGTCCTCGAAGTAGAGGTAATCCTCGACCGATCCGTCCTTCTCCTTGATCGGGACGTGCTTGACCTCGGGACCGAACGTGCCGCTGTCGTGCTTTTGGAAGAAGCACTTCTTGGCGCGGCCCTGCGGACAGCGGATCAGGGTCATCGGCCGCTCGGCGGCGTCGATCATGATCAGCGGCTCGACCGCGGCGTAGTAATTCGCAAGGTCCGCCTTGGTGAGGTCGTCTTCGGGATAGATCACGCGGTCGGGGTTGCTGATCCTGATCCCGAAGCTTTCCGCGGTCGGCCGCTCGGCTTTCTTTTCGCTCTTGCCGAGATGCTTGGGGGTCTCGACCACCACTTCGCTCGCCGGCTTGTCCTCGCGCAGGCCGAGGAAGCTCGGATGGCGCAGGATGCCGTCGTCGGTGAACTCCGCGAAGGCGATTTCCGCGACCATTTCCGGGCTGATGAAATGGGCGCCCTTGCGGTCGGCGCGCGGAACCTCGACCGGCGCCTTGGCGACTTCCAGCGGCTTCATCCGCTCCATCAGGTCCTGGATCAGCTGCCCGCTGAACCCGGTCCCGACCTTGCCGACATAGGTCAGCTTGCCGTGCTCCTTCGCCGCCAGCAGCAGCGAGCGGAAGCCGATGCGCTTGTCGCTGTCGGACCAGCCGACAATGACGAATTCCTGCCGCTGGATGCATTTGATCTTGAGCCAGTTGCGGGTGCGCGTGCCCCTGTACGGAGCGCTCGCTTTCTTCGAGACGATGCCCTCGCCGCCCTGCTCGCACATCGCGTCGAACATGGCTTCGCCGCGGCCGACGATATGGTCGCCGTAGATGATCGGCGGCGCGACGCCTTCGAGCAGCGCCGCCAAGTGCGCTTTGCGCTCGATGTTCGCCAAGTTCCGGATGTCCTCCCCGCGATCTACGAGGAGATCGAAGGCGTAGAAGACGAGGTTCGCCCCTTTCTGGTCCTTGAGGGTCGCCTGCAGCAGCTGGAAGCTCGGCCGGCCCTTGTCGTCGAGCGCGACCGCCTCGCCGTCGATCAGGCAACCCGCGGGTAGCTTGGCTGCAGCCTTGACCAGCGCCTTGAACTTGTCGCTCCAGTCCTTGCCCTTGCGCGTCCAGGCGGTTGCCACCCCCTCGCCCACCGCTAGCAGGAGCCGGTAACCGTCGTACTTATACTCATGGATCCACGAATTGCCGCTCGGCACCTCGTCGACCAGGGTCGCCAGCTGCGGCTCCATGAACGGCGGCGGGGCCTTCGACGCCTTGCGCTTGGCGCGGCCGCCTTTCTGCCCACCGCGGTTGGAGCGCCACACGTCTTCGCCGGCCGCGATCTCGGCCATCGTGCGGCCAGTGGTGACGCTGGTCACGCAATTGTCGACCAGGGCGTCGCCGTCCGCGGGATCGGCGAAATCGTCGGTGACCTTCTTGAGCATCCAGGGCTCGGCCTTCTCGCCCGGCTTGGGCTTCAGCCGGAACATCACCCATTCGCCCTTCATCCGCTCGCCTTGGAGCGTGAAATGAAGATGGCCCTCCTCGATCGTCTTGCTCGGGTCCTTGCGCGGGTCGGGCTCCCACCGGCCCTGGTCCCACAGCATCACCGTCCCGCCGCCATATTCGCCTTTGGGGATGGTGCCTTCGAAGCCGCCGTAATCGAGCGGGTGGTCCTCCGTGCGCATGGCGAGCCGGTTCTCGCCGGGATCGAGGCTCGGTCCCTTGGGCACGGCCCAGCTCTTGAGGACGCCGTCGAGCTCCAGCCGGAAGTCCCAGTGCAGCCGCGAGGCGTCGTGCTTCTGGACGACGAAGCTGTCGCCCTTGCCCTTGAGCTTGCGGCCCTTGGGCTCCCTGGTCTTGGAGAAGTCGCGCTTCCGGTTATAGGTCTCGATGTCGAGCGGAACGCGCTTGGCCATGGCTAGGCCCTTTTACGTGCGGGCGCTTTCGCTGGTTCCTTCTTGGCGGAAGTCTTCTTCGCGGCGGCCTTCTTGGGCTTGCTGTCGCTCTTGCCCTTCTTCTCGTCGCCGAGGCTCTTCTTGAGCGCGGCCATGAGGTCGATCACGTTCGAGCCTCTCGGCGGCGGCGCATCCGCATCCGGGTCCTCGATGATCTTCGCGCCCTTCTTCTTCTGCTTCTCCTCGATCAGCCGGTGAAGCGCGTCGACGTAGCGGTTGTGAAATTCCTTGGGGTCGAACTCGCCGGCCTTCCGCTCGATCAGCATCGATGCCATGTCGAGCAGGTCGGGGTCGGGCTTGTGGTCGCCAATGTCGCGGAAGAACCCCGACGATTTGTGGACCTCGTCGGCGTAGCGCAGCGTCTCGAGCAGCAGCCCGCGGCCGCATGGTTTCAACGCGACGACATATTCCTGCCCGCGCATCGCGAGCTGTCCGACGCCGACCTTTTTCGCCGCCCGGAGCGCATCGCGCAGAACCACATAGGCTTCCTCCGCCAGGTCATCCGCGGGCACGACGTAATAAGGCTTGTCGAAGTAAGTGGCGTCGATTTCCTCCTCGTCGACGAACTGGACGAGGTCGAGCGTCTTACGGCTCTCGAGCTTCACGCTTTCGATCTCCTCGGGGTCGAGCAGGACGTAATGGCCTTTCGACACCTCGTAGCCCTTGACGATCTCGTCGCGGTCGACCGGGCCGACGCCCGGCACCACTTTCTCGTACTTGATCCGCTTGCCGGTCGGCTCGTGGACCTGGTGGAACTGGATCTGGGCGCCGCTGCGGGTCGCCGGGAACAGCTCAACGGGGATCGAGACCAAGGCGAGCCTGATCTGCCCGCGCCAAATCGATCGTGCCGCCATGAACGCATCTCCTTCGCGGGGCGATTCAATTCATTGCGGCACCGAGTCGTTCCCGCGTTGCCGCCTTCAATGATCGTATCAGCAGCGTAATGTCTTCGCCAAGGCCGACTTTTTCGACGATTGCCGAGCCGCAAATGACGCCTTTCGCCCCCGCTGAGAGGGCGGAATGGACATGCTCGGCGGTGGAAATCCCAAAACCGAACACTGCCGGCGGCGCGCCTGCGCGATTCACCCGATCGATCAGTGCCGAATCAAACTGGCCGCCGGCATGCGTTCCCGTGATCCCGGCTCGGCTAACGCAATAAGTGTAACCTTTTGAAAGCCTTGCGATGCGGTTCAAAGCGGCATCGGACGTGTTCGGCGCCGCGATCAGCACCGGTTCAATCCCCGCCTCATCCATCTCGCGAACGAACGGTTCGGCCTCGAGCGCAGGAATGTCGGCGATCAGCAGGCTGTCGGCTCCGGCTTCCGCCGCTCCTCGGATGAACCCCGATCGGGCAACGACGATATTGGCATAGGTGAGGATGCCGATCGGCACTTCCGTGTGGCGTGCGCGCAACGCCGCGATCAAGTCGAGGCAATCGCCGACTCGGACTCTGGCGGCCAGCGCGCGCTGCGCCGCCGCCTGGATCACCGGCCCGTCGGCAACCGGGTCGGAGAAGGGGATCCCGACCTCGATCATGTCCGCGCCGCCGTCGACCGCCGCCTCGAGCAGTTGCGCGCTGGTCTGCAAGTCGGGGTCGCCAAGCATCAGGAATGCGCCGAACGCGCCCTCAGCCTGTCCTGGGCCTCCCGAAGCGCCGAGACGGTTGAACATGACGGCGTAGCGGCTCATGCGAAGAGCGCCTGCGCTTGATCCTCGTCGGCAGGTCCTGCCCCCAGCAGGGTCTGCGCCTGAGCGACGTCCTTGTCCCCGCGGCCCGACAAGCCGACCAGGATCGCGCTGTCCGGCTTCGCTTCGGCGAGCTTCAGAGCATGTGCCAACGCGTGGGCGGATTCGAACGCGCAAAGGATGCCTTCATTCTCGGCAAGGGCCTTGAACGCGGCGAGCGCCTCCTCGTCGGTCGCGCCGACATATTCCGCGCGGCGGCTATCCTTGAGGTAAGCGTGCTCGGGCCCGACGGCGGGATAATCGAGGCCGGCCGAAACGGACCAGGTATCGGCGATCTGCCCGTCCTCATCCTGCAGGACGTAGGTCTCGGCACCATGCAAAATGCCGGGCGTCCCGCGCAGCAAAGTTGCGCCATGCTGTTCGCCGTCAAGGCCTCGCCCGGCCGCCTCGACGCCGATCAGCCGAACGTCATCTTCGAGGAAATCCGCGAACAGGCCGATCGCGTTGGAGCCGCCGCCGACGCAGGCGACCACCGCATCGGGCAATCGGCCGATCGCCTCGATGATCTGCTGCCGCGCCTCGCGACCGATCACCCGCTGGAACTCGCGCACCATGGTCGGGAAGGGATGCGGACCGGCGGCCGTGCCGAGCAGGTAATGCGTCGTCTCGAAGCTCGCCGACCAATCCCGCAGGGCCTCGTTGATCGCATCCTTGAGCGTCCGTCCGCCGCTCTCGACCGGAATGACCTCGGCGCCCATGAGCTGCATGCGAAACACGTTGAGCCGCTGCCGCTCCACGTCTTCCGCGCCCATGTACACGACGGTTTCGAAGCCGAGCAGCGCGCCGACGATCGCGGTGGCGACGCCGTGCTGGCCGGCGCCGGTCTCGGCGATCAGCCGAGTCTTCCCCATGCGCTTGGCAAGCAGCCCCTGGCCGAGCACCTGGTTGGTCTTGTGCGCGCCGCCGTGCAGCAGGTCCTCGCGCTTCAAATGGATGTTGCCGCGCAGGTTGCGGCAGCGCGTCAGCGGCGTCGGCCGTCCCGCGTAATTGGCGAGCAGGTCGTTGAGCTCGGCAACGAACTCCGGATCGTCCTGCGCATCGAGAAACGCTCCTTCGAGCTGCTCGAGCGCCGGCACGAGGATTTCGGGGACGAAGCAGCCGCCGAACCGGCCAAAGCGGCCATTCAGGCGCATTGGCGCAGCCGCTGACGGGAAACCGGTCGAAGCGCCTCGAACAATTGCGCGATCTTTTCGGGCGACTTGCGCCCGGGCCGTGCATCGAGCGCCGAGCCGACGTCGATCGCATGACCACCGAGCGCTCTCGCCGCGCGCGCATTGTGAACGCCGATCCCGCCCGCGATGACCGAGCGCGGCAACTCGGCATGACCCCGGATCAGCGACCAGTCGAAGCAGCGACCGCTGCCGCCGTCGCCATTGTCGAAGACCAGCCGATCGCCGCCGCGCTCCTCGAGCGGTTCGCGCCCGACGCTGAACGCAGTCCAGATCTCGCACGAGCGCGGGAGCTCCCGGCGCAGCGCACGGACATAACCGGCGTCCTCGTGCCCATGAAGTTGCACGGCATGGAGGTTCATCAGCGTCGCGAGATCGGACACGATCCGCCACGGGGCGTCGCGAAACACGCCCACCGGCAGCATGCCCGATTTGCGGGCCACTCCGCCCAGCGGCGCCGCTTCCTGCGCCGTGACATGGCGGGGGCTGCCTGGCACGAACACGAAGCCGGCAAGCGCCGCTGGCCGGGCGGCGCGGAGATCCGCGCCGCTGTTGAGGCCGCATAATTTGGTGCGTCCGAATATGAGTTCCCGCGCTGCCTGCGCAGGTTCATCGGCGCGCATCAGTGCGGAGCCGACGAGGAAGCCGCCGACCAGCGGCGACAGGCGTTCAACGTCGGCCCGCGTCGAAATGCCGGATTCGCTGACCAGGGTCCGGTCAGGCGCCAGCGGCGCGAGCCGTTCGGTCGTCGCGAGGTCGACCCGCAAATCGCGCAGGTCGCGATTGTTGATGCCGATCAGCGGCACGCCCAGGGCCAGCGCGCGGCGCATCTCCGTTTCGTCATGCACCTCGACCAGCGAGTCCATGCCGAAGCGGCGGGCTTCCGCCATCATCTCGCGCGCGGCGCGGTCGTCGAGCAAGGACAGCATGACCAGCACCGCATCGGCACCGGCGATCCGCGCTTCGACGACCTGACGCGGGTCGATGAAGAAATCCTTGGCGAGGATCGGCCCGTCGAACTCGCCGCGTGCTGCGGCGAGGTCGTCGAGCGATCCGCCGAAGAATGTCCGGTGGCACAGCACGCTGAGTGCGTCGCCGACGCCGGCATAGCCGCGCGCCAGTGAAGCTGGATCGCTGTCGAGCCGGATTGCGCCGGCCGAGGGCGAGGCCTTCTTGATCTCGAGAATGAAGCGCGCGCCATTTTTTGCCAGCACCGCCGGCAGGCTCCGCCGCGTTGGCCGTGCCCGCGCACGCAAGGCGTCGAGCGGCACGCCGTCATATCGGAGCGCCAGCTCTTCGCGCTTGGCGGCAGCGATCTTGCCGAGAACGCCGTCAGCCACGGCTCGCCTCCACGAACGCGTCGAGCACCGCGCGCGCACGCCGTGAGCGCATCGCTTCCATCGCAAAGCCGACCCCTTCTTTCAGATCGGCGACCTTGCCTGCAGCCATCAGCAGCGCGCCGGCGTTCAGCGCGACCACCGCGATATCGGCCGCACCAGCCGCTCCCGACAGGATGCCGACCAGGCGCTCCGCATTCTCCTGCGGCGATCCGCCCTTGATTTGCTGCAGCGGCATGCGGTCGAGCCCCGCCTGCTCGGGCGTGATCTCGATAGCCTCGAGCTTTGCGCCTCGCAGCGAGACAGCGCGGGTGAAGCCGTGGAGCGCGATCTCGTCAAGACCGGAGCCATGGACCACCAGCGCCCGATCGACGCCGAGCGCGCGCAGCGTCTCGGCGATCGGCCGGAGCAATTTGGGATCGGCGACACCGAGCAGCTGGACCGGCGGCCGGGCCGGGTTCAGGCACGGTCCCAACAGGTTCATGATCGTCCGCACCTTGAGCGCCCGGCGTACCGCACCGGCGTGCGCGATGCCTGGGTGATAATTGGGCGCAAGCAGGAAGCAGAAGCCGGTCTGGTCGAGGATGTCGCGCGATTCGAGCGCGCTGAGGTCGAGCCGCGCGCCGAGTGCCTCGAGCACGTCCGCCGAGCCGCATTTTGACGTGAACGAGCGGTTGCCGTGCTTGACCACGGGCAAGCCGCACGCCGCGGCGACGAAACCGGCCGCGGTCGACACATTGATCGAGCCGGAAAAATCGCCGCCGGTGCCGCAGCTGTCGGCGAACAGCCGCGCGGGCGCGGGGAACGGCTTGGCCGCGCCGCGCAGGGCCTCGGCCGCGCCGATCAGCTCTTCCGCCGTCTCGCCCTTGACGCGCAGCGCGACGAACGCCGCGGCCATCAACGCCTCGCTGAGGCTTCCCTCGACGATTTTGCGAAACAACTCGCGCGCGGACGACCGGTCGAGGTCATCGCCTTCGAGGAGCCGGGCTATCGCAAGCTCCGCTTCGGAAGACTCGGCCGGAGACGCAGCTACGGCATCGCGGCGAAAGGACAGAATCTGATTCATGATGTCACCTGGAAACAAAAAAGCCCGCCGGTGGGCGGGCGGGCAATCGATGATCGGGGGCTAGTCGATCAGTCGCGCCATCGCGCCGCAAGCGTCGCACCGCGCCACCAGAGGCGAGCGGTCGAGGAAGCGGCGATGGCGACCAGGTTCGTCATGCGGAAGGCGTGGTACGGCAACTGGTCGCCGAACGTCAACCGGGCGGTTGACGCATTCGCCGCGCCAATGGCATTGGCTCGGAGCGGGCGGGTGTAGCTCAATGGTAGAGCAGAAGCCTTCCAAGCTTACGACGAGGGTTCGATTCCCTTCACCCGCTCCAGCCTAGCCAGTCCGCGGGACTGGCGTGCGGCTGGAGCGCCGGAGCGAAGCGACGGGCGACGTGTCGCGACCCGCCGGGGGCAGTTCGAAATCGGCGCGCATGGAGGCGCTAGCCGAAACGGGGCGACAGCCTTCGTCGCGCGTTGACACGCGAATAGCGCGCCGCCACATGGCGCCCCTGCCTGACCTCGTGGAGAGGTGGCCGAGTGGTTAAAGGCAGCAGACTGTAAATCTGCCCGCGCAAGCGTACGCTGGTTCGAATCCAGCCCTCTCCACCATCGTTGCCGCTGGAACGAAGGCAAGGCGGCAGCTGGTCGCGCATATGACGCGAACTAGCCCCAGAATGGAGAATGACTCAATAGGCGCAGCGCGCCGCTCTAACTTTGGTTAAGACCGAAATGGCGTGAATTCAGCCGAAAACTGGCTAAAGCTCACG
>DATENV010000310.1:0-12036 GCA_035274805.1 Sphingomicrobium sp.
AGCTTCCTCAAGGACTATGCGCCACTCGCCGGCCGCGACATCCGGCTCAGCGCGCGCATCGGCTTCTGAAAAAAGGACGGCCCGGCAGAAGCACGCCCGCCGGGCCGTCGTGGAAGGGGAACTTGCCCGCCACGCGACGAAGCGAGAGCTCCAGTTCCTTACCTAACGAAAGATAAGATCGAGCGCAATCACTTGTTCAAAACAAAGCGGCCCGGCGCGAAGGGGTGCGCCGGGCCACTGACTGCGCGCCTGGGGAGCGAAGCGCGCGGGGCAATCAACTCGTCAGATGTCGTTCCCGGCGGCGATCGCCTCCAGCTTGCGGACGCGTTCGCGAAGGTCGGCGATCTCGATCCGGCCGGTAGCCGGCGGAAGCGTGCGGTCGGCCGCGTCGTGAGTGAGTTCGAAGCGCTTGAGCTCGAGCCAGCCGTTCCAGGCCTTGAGCCCGGCCCAGCTCGCCGCGCCGGCGCCGAACAACACGCTCGCTGCAAGCACTGCCATGGTGATCGGGTCCATCACTTCTCCTCCTGGCGGAGCGCTTCGATTTCGCGCGCCAGCTCTTCGTTCTGGCTGTTGATGTGGTGATCGATCGCCATCAGCCGGCGGTCGGTTTCGTCGAGCTCGGTCCGCATCGCGTGGACGGTCGGCTTGCGCCGGGCCGCCTGCTCCATCCGGTCGAAGTCGCTCATCCGGCGATCGCTGCACGCGGCCTTCCGCTTCTGGACCGCGAGGTAGATGCCGATCGCGGCGTAAGCGATCAGGGTCAGCTTGAAGCTGACGAAGATCGCGGCGGCCACGAAGCCGATGCGGACGAAGGTCGGGTCGACCCCCGTCATCCCGCCGATCGTCGAGGCGACCCCAGCGATCTTCGCGTCCTTGCGGTCGAGCGAGTACGGATAAACTTTACGCGCCATCGTCATTTTCCCCTTCCTTCCGTTCAGTTCGCCCGCGTCTTGAGCGCGGCTTTCATGGCTTCCAGCTCGGCGTGAATCTTCTCGTCGCTTCGCAGCTGGTCGATCTCGTCTTCGAGGCTGGTGATTCCGAGCGCATCGCAGCGGCCTTCGGCGAAGTCGGCGCGGCGCTCGAGCAGCTCAAACTTCGCGAAAGCGTCCGCAGTGCGGCTGCCGTGCATGATCTCGCGCGCCCTGGCGCGAGTGACGGCGCTCTCGAACCGCGCGGCGATCGCATTCTGCCGCGCGCGGGCTTCGCGGAGCTTGCCCTGGAGCTTGGCGATATCAACCTCGTAGCCGCGCAGCACCTGCTCCATCTGGATGAGCTCGTCGCGCAGGCCGTCGGCCATCTCAGCCGCCTTCTGGCGCTCGACCAGCGCCGCCTTGGCGAGGTCGTCGCGATCCTTCGACAGCGCCAACTCCGCCTTGGCGGTCCAATCCGCCTGCAGCTCGTCGAGCCGGCTCACCGCGCGCCGCATCTCCTTGATGTCGGCGATCGAGCGGGCGGCTGTGGCGCGGACGTCGACCAGAGTCTCCTCCATCTCGAGGATGATCATGCGGATCATCCGCGCCGGGTCTTCGGCCCGGTCGAGAAGCTCGGTCATGTTCGCCGCGAAAATGTCACGGGCGCGGCTGAACACGGGACCGCTGAGCCAGCCGGCGACCGGGGCGAAGCGTCCGCTATTCGACGGGCTCTCGACCTCGATCAGGCGCGGCGTGCGGGCCGGGACCTTGGCTTCGAGGATTTCGAGTTCAGGCATTGAGGCTGACCTTCACGGGGCTGGCATTCGCCTGGGCCGGACCAACCGCTGCGCCGATGGCGAGCGTGCTCATGAAGAGCGCTGCGGCCATGGCGACCAGGGTGCGGGTGAACTGCGACTGCGACGACATTGGTATCTCCCTTTTTGGCCCGTTGCTTGATCGGCGGACCGATGCTCAATCCTAATCAAGGAGCGTGCCAATCCCGGAAAACTGCGATAAACTGGATGTGACAGCGGCAAGTGGCGCGATTTCCCAACCAACAGTTGGCGCCAAATCCCAAGCCTGGGTCGGGAACATTCGCCATGTCCGGCGCGTCGAAGCGTCGACCTGATCAAAGGAGTTTTGAGTGATGCTGGGCAAGCTTGCAGGCGCATGGCTGGGCGGAAAGCTGGCCGGACCGAACCGTGGAACCAGGGGTGCGATCATCGGCTATGGCGCTACCGCGCTCGCGCGGCGGAGCGTGCCGGCGCTTGCCGCCGTCGCGCTGGGCGGCTGGGCATTCAAGAAATGGCGCGAGAAGCGGCGCTCGTCGCCCTCCTATCCCTCGGACGCTTCGCCTTCGTCCGGGGACTGAGACTCGAAATAGGGCTCGACCTGCCCGTTGAGCTTGATCGTCATCGGCTGGCCGAAGCGGTCGCGGCTGCGGCCCGCGGCGACGCGGATCCAGCCCTCGGACACGCTATATTCGATGACGTTGGTCTTTTCCTGGCCGTTGAAGCGGATGCCGACGCCGCGGCTGAGCAGCGTTTCGTCATAGTGCTGGCTCCGCGGATCGAGCGACAGGCGGTCGGGCGGGGTGTCGGAAGCTTTGTCGGCCATGGGCCGCGGCACTAGCGTCGAGCGGCTTTTGCGGTCAACGAAAGAGCGATGTAAAGGATACTTGACTACGACTGTTGCCGCTTCCGCGAGTCCGGACTAAGCGCTCCACCGATCGATGAGCGACAAGGACCCCAGCCTGCGCCGCAACGCGCCCAAGCTTGCGCTGCATGTGCCCGAGCCGGCGTTTCGGCCCGGCGACACCCCGGACTTTTCCTCGCTCAAGATACCCGCAGCCGGGGGCGCACCCCGGCCCGACACCAATATTGCCGCGGCGGAAACCCATCCGCTGACCACCGACCTCGTCCGGGTGCTCGGCGACGACGGCAAGGCGGTGGGCGCGTGGGATCCGAAGCTCGATGCGGACACGCTGCGCAAGATGCTCAAGGACATGGTCACGGTCCGCATCTTCGACGACCGCATGTACCGGGCGCAGCGGCAGGGAAAGACCAGCTTCTACATGAAGTGCACCGGCGAGGAGGCGATCGCGGTCGCGGCGGCAGCGGCCCTCGACCGCGACGACATGCACTTTCCCACCTACCGTCAGCAGGGTCTGCTCGTTGCCCGCGGCTATCCGCTGACCGAAATGATGTGCCAGATCTATTCGAACAAAGGCGACAAGCTCAAAGGCCGCCAGCTGCCGATCATGTATTCCGACAAGAAGCACGGCTTCTTCTCGATCTCGGGCAATCTTGCGACGCAGTTTCCGCAGGCGGTCGGCTGGGCGATGGGCGCGGCGATCAAAGGCGACAGCCGCATTGCAATGGGCTGGGTCGGCGACGGCGCAACCGCCGAGGGCGACTTCCACAGCGCGATGACGTTCGCCGCCGTCTATAACGTTCCGGTCGTGCTGGCGGTGGTCAACAACCAGTGGGCGATCTCCAGCTTCTCCGGGATCGCCGGCGCCGAGCGCGCGACCTTCGCGCAGCGGGCGGTCGGCTACGGCATCGCCGGCCTTCGGGTCGACGGCAATGACGCGCTTGCGGTCTATGCGGCGGTGAAATGGGCCGCCGAGCGCGCTCGATCGAACGGCGGGCCGACGCTGATCGAGTTCTTCGCCTACCGCGCCGAAGGCCATTCGACCTCGGACGACCCGAGCGGTTACCGCCCGACCAACGAGGCCAAGGCGTGGCCGCTGGGCGACCCCGTCGAGCGGCTGAAGGCGCACCTGCTGGCGCTTGGCGATTGGGACGAGGAGCGTCACGCGGCGATGACCGCCGAATGCGACGCGGCGGTGCGCGCCGCGCAGAAGGAATCCGAGAAGCTCGGCATCCTCCCCGAACAGGGCAAGGACGACATCGGTTCGATGTTCGACGACGTCTATGCCGAGGTTCCCTGGCACCTCGCCGAGCAGCGTGAGCAGGCCTTGGGCGAAGGCGGCGGATAAATGCCGACCTTCAACATGATCCAGGCGCTCAACGACGCCCACAAGGTGATGATGCGCCGGGACGAGGACATCGTCGTGTTCGGCGAGGATATCGGCTATTTCGGCGGCGTCTTCCGCGTCACCGAGGGCCTGCAGAAGGAATTCGGCAAGACCCGCGTGTTCGACGCGCCGATCAGTGAAGGGGGCATCGTCTCCACGGCGGTCGGCATGGCCTGTTACGGTCTCAAGCCTGTGATCGAGATCCAGTTCGCGGACTATATCTATCCCGGCTACGACCAGATCGTCAGCGAGGTCGCCAAGATCCGCTACCGTACCGCGGCCGAGTGGACGATGCCGATGGTCATACGCACCCCCTACGGCGGAGGCATCTTCGGCGGCCAGACGCACAGCCAGTCGCCGGAATCCCTGTTCACCCATATCGCCGGCTTGAAGGTGGTCATCCCCTCGACGCCCTTCGACGCCAAGGGGCTGCTGATCGCCGCGATCGAGGACCCCGACCCAATAATCTTTTTCGAGCCTAAGCGCATCTACAACGGTCCGTTTGACGGGCATCACGACAAGCCGGTGAAGCCGTGGTCCAAGCATCCCGCGAGCGAGGTGCCCGAAGGCCATTATACGGTGCCGATCGGCAAGGCCGCCGTCGTCCGGGAGGGCGCCGATCTGACCTTGCTGACCTATGGCACGATGGTCCATGTCTCGCTCGCGGCGGTCGAGGAACAGGGTCTCGATGCCGAAATCATCGATCTCCGGACGCTCGTTCCGCTCGACCTCGACACGATCGAGAACTCGGTGAAAAAGACCGGCCGCTGCCTCGTCGTCCACGAGGCGCCGCGAACCAGCGGCTTCGGCGCCGAGCTGGTCGCGCTGGTGCAGGAACGCTGCTTCTATCATCTCGAAGCGCCGGTCGAGCGCGTCACCGGCTGGGACACGCCCTACCCGCACGCTTACGAATGGGCCTATTTCCCCGGCCCCAAGCGGATGAAGAAGGCGCTGGGAAAGGTCATGGCTGACTGATGGCACGGTTCGAATTCAAGCTGCCGGACATCGGCGAAGGCATCGCCGAAGCGGAGATTGTCGCCTGGCACGTGAAGGTCGGCGACGAGATCGCGGAAGACCAGCAGATCGCGGACATGATGACCGACAAGGCCACGGTCGAGATGGAATCGCCCGTCGCTGGAAAAGTCGTGGAGCTCGCCGGCGAAGTCGGCGACCAGGTGCCGATCGGCTCGGTCCTGGCGGTGATCGAGACGGGGCAGCACAGCGATGCCGGGCCTGAGCGCGCGGCGCAGCCGGCTGAGGACAGCACGGACGAAAGGCCGCTGGGCGATGGAGCGGCGAAGCCCACGGCGGAGCAAGGGGAAGAGCTTCCGGTCACGAAGGTCGAGAATCCCGAACCTGCGCCCGTTCGTGCTGAGCGAAGGGCGGAGCCGGAAGTCGAAGCGCGTCAGGCACAGCCGCAGGACCAGCGCCCTTCGACGTCGCACAGCACGGACGAAGTTGGGCACAAGGCATTGGCTTCCCCCGCCGTGCGCGCCCGTGCGCGCGACCTCGGCATCGACCTCGCGCAGGTGAAGACGGCCGGCGACCGCGTCCGCCACGCCGACCTCGACGCTTATCTGCTTTACAATGGCGGCAGCGTGTCGGCGCGAGCCACCACCGCCGCTCGGCCCGACGAGACGATGAAGGTCGTCGGCCTCCGCCGCAAAATCGCCGAGAACATGCAGGAGGCAAAGCGCCGCATCCCGCATTTCACCCTCGTCGAGGAATATGACGTCACCGCGCTGGAGGATACGCGGGCGATGATGAACCGCGACCGCGGTTCGAACCCGAAGCTGACCCTGCTGCCGTTCCTGATCACGGGGATGATCCGGGCGCTGGCCGAATGGCCGATGCTCAATGCCACCTATGACGACGATGCCAACGTCATCACTCGTCACGGCTCGGTGAACATGGGGGTCGCGACGCAGAC
This sequence comes from Sphingomicrobium sp., assembly GCA_035274805.1. Classification (GTDB taxonomy): domain Bacteria; phylum Pseudomonadota; class Alphaproteobacteria; order Sphingomonadales; family Sphingomonadaceae; genus Sphingomicrobium. Next base: position 5,882 of record DATENV010000310.1, read on the forward strand.
CCCACACGGATTGATGGTGCCGGTGATTCGGGGCGCACAGTCGCTCAGCGTTTGGCGGCTGGCGGGCGAGATCCTTCGGCTCGCCGAGGCGGCGCGCGCCGGCAAGGCCGCACGCGATGAACTCATGGGCTCGTCGATCACCATCTCCAGCCTCGGGCCGATGGGCGGCATCACCTCGACACCGGTGATCAACCGTCCCGAAGTCGCGATCCTCGCCGTCAACAAGGTGGAGGAGAAGCTGGTGGCGATCGACGGCGACATTGCGATCCGCAAGCGGATGAACCTGTCGCTGTCATGCGATCATCGGGTGGTCGACGGCTGGGACGCCGCCAGCTTCATGCAAACCCTGAAGGGCTTCATCGAAAACCCGATCAGGCTGCTCTCGACTTAATTGCCGTGGCCGCCGAGCAGATCGTGGCCACCATATTGGCAATCGTCGCGGCTGTAGTCGCCGGCGTCCTGACCTACGTGGCGTTTCGGATGCGACATGCCGTGCCCGTCAAAGGGATTGTGGTCGAGTGGCCCTACGTCGGTTGTGAAGATCCCGGATATGTGCGCAACGTTCGCTACAAGGCCGGGCCGCTGGGTGAACGAGAATGCCGGCCGCTAGACTTGGTTCGCTCCCCGCCGGGCCAAGCAGGAACGGAGGTCGATCTTCTTTATGACCCTCGAAACCCCAAACTCGTCACTTTCGCGGATTTTCAGGCCTGGAAGCCCGCCGCCATTGCTTGGGCTGCAACCGTCTTCATCATTTGGACGATCGTCCGCTAGGTTTTACTCGTCAGCCTAAGCGCTCGCGCTGCGATTCTTCCGGAGGATCGCGAACAGGATCAGCGCGAAGGCCGCGAGCCGGATCAAGAATAGCGACCCCCGCTCCTCGGTCGGAATGCTGGCCAGCGCGAGGATCGTCTGGCCGAGCCCAAGCAAGCCGAACGCCAACGCAAAAGCGAGGAACAGTCCGTCGCGGGTCCGCCGCCAGAATCGCAGGAAGAACAGCCCGCACACGAAAAAGCCGAAAGCGACAGCGCCGGACAGGAAGTCGTACAGGGTCATCGCTTATTCCTCCTCGACCTCGCAGACGAAGCCCCAGATCAGCGACGCGACCGCGGCAAGCGCGAGCACCAGGCGGATCAGCCGCAAGTCGACGTCGTCCGGCCAGACCACGCGGTCGAATACCAACGCCAGATTGTTCGCCGCGAGGAAGAAGAAGCAGACGCTGCTCCACAGCAGCAACCGCGTGCCGTTGCGGCGATAACTTCGTCCCAGGAGCCAGGCGCAGGCGGCGCTGGTCAACAGGCACAACAGGTAGACGATGGTCGCGAAGATCTCAGTCATCCCTGCCCTTTCGCAGCTTGAACGCGGCGGCGAATGCGGTGGCGCTACTGGTTCCCGCGGCGACGATCGCGCGCCGGACGGCATTGGGCCGCGTCCGATAAAGCTCTTCGGCGCGATCGACCGCAACTTCGACATCGCGGTTCACCGGCGCGTAGCGCGCGCCGTCGTCCTCGAACGAGGCCAGCCCTCCCACGACGAGCGCCTCGAGGCCGCGGGTCACGACAAGCTCGCTGGCGCGGTGTGTCGCAACCAGCTCCTGCCGAGTCCACACACGCCGCTCGCGCTTCAGCGAAAGCAGGAGCTCCAGCGCCCACACCGACGGGAAGCTCGCCGCGATGAATCGCAGGACATCTTCGTCGGAGCTGCTCACGCGCTCCGACTTTGTGGGGCGTCACGCATCTATCCGCCCTAGCGAGGCCGGACGGGCTTGGACAACCCTCAGTCCATCAATTCGCGCCAGCTCTTCTCGCTGACTTCGACGTCGTATTTCTTCGCGGCCCTCTTGATCCGGCTCCAGGCCTCCTCGCGCTCGCTGTCGCTGACGCCCTCGACCTGGTTGAAGCGGGCGATCGCGTTGCGGACATGGCTGGCGTTGTTGAGCGGCTCCTTGCGCTCCTTGGGGAAGGCGAACTGATCCTCGTCGAGGCTGTCGCGCTGCTTTTCGCTGAGTTCCGACATTGCTGCTCCTTTCGCGAAGAGACAACGCCTGGAGAGCCGGACCAGTTCGCCTGTTTCCTCGTTTAAGCGGCGAGCCGCACCGTGTGCCCGAGCGCCTGCGCGATTGACTGGTCGCGCTGCTCGGGACCGATCGCCAGGCCGTCAGCGGCAATGAACTCGGGCTCGATGTCGATAAAGTTGAACACGCCGCGGAGATAGGATTCGAGATGCTCGAGCCCGGCAGCCGGCGATCCTAGATCGTAGAAGCCGCCACGCGCCAGCGCGACGATTACGCGCTTGCCGGTCGCCAGGCCCTCCGGACCATTCTCGGTATAGCGGAAGGTCTTTCCCGCGACGAGGATACGATCAAGCCACGCCTTCAGCTGGCTTGGCAGCGTAAAGTTGTACATCGGCGCGCCGATGACGATGGTGTCGGCCACCAGGAACTCGTCGAGCACCCAGCTGTCGGCGAACGCGGCCAGGGTCAGGTGGGGAAGTGGCTCGGCAGCGAGATCGCGAGCGATGACTTGGGTCGTGGGACTAGCGCTGCTCAGCCGGTCGACAATCGAGCGCGAGATTGCACGGCTGGCGCTCTGCTCGCCGCTGATGCTGCTGTCGATGTGCAGGATGGTCACTATTGCCTCCTAAGTATGGATTTGTTACCGAGGCACCCTAAATAACCACCAACAATAGGCTCACAAGAACGCACTTTTTTGGTCCTCGCGAACAAATTTGTGCGACGGGAACAGCGAAGGAACCTGAGGATGAAGGACCCGACCCATCCGGTTTGCCGGACAATCAGCACCTTGTTGTCGAGGATCGGCGACAAGTGGACGGTCCTGGTCGTCCAGACCCTTGGCGAAGGCTCGAAGCGATTTAACGAGCTGCGCCGCGAGATCCCGAGCGTATCGCAGCGCATGTTGACGCTGACGCTGCGCAACCTCGAACGCGATGGGATCGTCAGCCGGACCGTGACGCCGAGCATTCCGCCACGGGTCGACTATGAGCTGACCGAGCTAGGCCAGTCGCTGCAAAAGCCGATCTGCGGCCTGGCGACCTGGGCGATAAACAACGTCGGCGCGATCCACGCCGCCCAGGCGCAGTTCGACGCGAGGCAGGACAAAGCCGAGGCGGCCTAGTTCGCCAGGGGCCAGCGTTCGGCCCGATGCGCTTTAACGAACCGGTGCGGCCGTGATGACATTGGCGTGTCGCGCCAGGTGCCGCCACGTTCCGCCCGAGCGGATATAGACATTGGTGTAACGGCGACTGAGGGTCTTGCGGCCGTACATCCGGGCTTGCTCGCTCGCGGCCCCGGGAAAAACCACCTCGTGGCCCATGACCACGCCGACATCGCCGGTGATCACCACGTCTTCCGGCGTCCGTTCGAATATTTCGTTTCGGATTTCGCCCGATGCGACCATCCGCATCAAATCATCCCGCGCGAGGATTCGATTGCTCGGCGCGTTCACGCGTAAATGTGGATGTGAGATCTCGCCGATCGTCTTCACGTCGACTGACGCAACCGCCAGCCGCTGCTTCGCGTCGGCAGCGAGGACCGCCCGTTCATCTGCTGTCTGTTTGGCCGCTTCGGGAATCGCCGCTGACGACGGAGTGGCGGACATGGCAACCGCGGCAGCCAATGCTGCCCGAATGGCGACGCCCGTAAGATCGAGCAGCTTCATGCATTTCCTCCACGGTGGTCGCCGGATCAACTGAGCGCATTTCCGCGTCGGCGCAATGACCGAGGGAATCGGACGCGCCAGACCTGGAAATTGCCGCGACGAGAAAGCCGCATCGCTTTTCGCCGTCGCTTCGCTCGGCTAGTTGGGCCGGATGCTCAAGCCTGCCAGCACGGACATTGAGGCGTTAAGGACAATCGACCAACGTCTGCGTTGGCTTTCGGCCTGGACGATCCACCACGCCAACCACATTCGCCACTCCGACGACGGGCTTAAAGTCGGTGGTCACCAAGCGAGTTGCGCGTCGATGACGGCGATCATGGCCGCGCTCTATTTCCACGCGCTCGGCCCCAACGACCGCGTCGCGGTAAAGCCCCACGCGGGGCCGGTGCTGCACGCGATCCACTATCTGCTCGGGAGCCAGAGCCGAGAGGCGCTGAAGAACTTCCGCGGCTTCGGCGGCGCCCAGAGCTATCCGAGCCGGACCAAGGACAGGATCCCGGTCGATTTCTCGACCGGTTCGGTCGGCCTGGGCGTCGCGATCACGCTCTTCGCCAGCCTCGTGCAGGATTATCTGAGCGCGCGCAGCCAGATCGACAACCAGCACCGCGGGCGCTTCGTTGCCTTGATCGGCGATGCCGAACTCGACGAAGGCAATATCTACGAAGCGATCATCGAGGGCGCGAAGCACGACGTCAGGAACCTGTGGTGGATCGTCGATTACAATCGGCAGAGCCTCGACGCGACCAGCGCCGACCGGATGTTCGAGCGGTTCGACGAGATCTTCCGCAGCTGCGGCTGGCGGGTGGTCGAGCTGCGCTACGGCAAGCGGCTCGCGGCGGCGCTCGACGAGCATCCGGCGCTCGAGGACTGGTTCGAGCGGCTTCCCAACGCCGAGCTGTCGGCGCTCCATTACCAGGGCGGCGCGGCGTGGCGCGCGCGGATCGACGCCGAGCTCGGAAGGTCCGCCGCGGCGTTCCTGAAGCAGCACGATGACGCGGCGCTCGCAGCGCTGTTCACCGACCTCGGCGGTCATTGCATGGAGACCCTGATCGAGGCGTTCGACGCGGCGCAGGACGACGTTCCCACCCTATTCATCGCCTGGACGATTAAGGGGTTCGGCCTGCCGTTCGCGGGCCACAAGGACAATCACGCCGGTCTGATGAACCCGACCCAGCTCGCCGCGCTCCGCGACTCGATGGGCGTGCGCGAAGGGCATGAGTGGGAGCCGCTCGAAGGGGTCGGCGACAATGCGCGCACCGGGGTCGAAGCGCTGATCGAACGGACGCGCGTCGCGCGCGAGAAACGCGCGCGCAGCTTCGGCAGCGTCACCATCCCGGCAATCCCCGCCCCCGCCGGCGACGAGCAATCCACCCAGGCAGCGTTCGGCCGAATCCTGCTCGACCTCAGCAAGGCCGGCGGGGAGGTTGCCGACCGGATCGTCACCACGTCGCCGGACGTCACGGTGTCGACCAACCTCGGCGCGTGGGTCAATCAGCGCGGTCTGTTCCGGCGCAGCGAAATGCCGGATGTCTTTGCAAAAGCAAAAATTGCTTCAGCGCAAAAATGGAGTGCCGACAATCGTGGCCAACATGTCGAGCTCGGCATCGCGGAGAGCAACCTGTTCCTGATGCTCGCCGCGGCAGGACTATCAGGAGATCTATTCGGCGAGCGGCTGTTCCCGATCGGGACGCTCTATGATCCGTTCATCGCCCGCGGCCTCGATGCGCTGAATTACGCTTGCTACCAGGACGCCCGCTTCCTGCTGGTGGCGACGCCCAGCGGGATCACGCTTGGGCCCGAGGGCGGCGCGCACCAGTCAATCAACCCGCCGCTGATCGCGCTCGGCCAGCCGGGACTGCGTCACTACGAACCGGCGTTCGCCGACGAGCTCGCGGCGATGATGCAGGAAGCCTTCCGGCTGATCGACGACCCGGCCGGGGAAAGCACATACCTCCGCCTGTCGACGCGCAGCATCAAGCAGCTTGAGCGCGTCGACGAGGGCTGGCGCGAAGGCGCGCTCGCCGGCGGCTATTGGCTGCGCGATCCCGGCGACGGCGCCGAAGCCGCGATTGTCGCGATGGGCGCCGTGATGCCCGAAGCGCTCGCTGCGTGGGAGGAGCTGAGCGGCGACGTGCCAGGACTCGGCTTGCTTGCCGTCACATCGCCCGACCTGCTCCATCGCGGCTGGACCGCGGCTCAGGCCGCGCGCTGGGCGGGACAGCGCAAGGCCAGCCATATCGAACGGCTGCTGACGCGGCTGTCGCCGAATGCCGGCCTCGTCACCATCGCCGACGCCGCGCCTGCATCGCTCTCGTGGCTCGGCGGCGTGCTCGGTCGGCGTGTCGCGCCGCTCGGCGTCGAGAAGTTCGGGCAAACCGGCAGCCTCGCCGAACTCTACGCCGTATACCGGCTCGACGGCGACGCGATCACCGAAGCGGTTGCCGAGCTACTGTTGCCTGCCTAGGGAGCAGCCATGGCCGG
>DATENV010000311.1:0-3554 GCA_035274805.1 Sphingomicrobium sp.
ATTGTCGGCACCGGGGCGCTCGGAGCGCTGCTCTTGGCAATTCGCGCCGCAGGTGCCGAAGCGGGCTGGGCGTTCCAGCTGCAGGACCCGCGCACGATCATGCTCCTGCTCCTGCTCGCGGTAGCGATCACCGCCAACCTGTTCGGGTTGTTCGAGTTGCCGGCGCTTGGCAGCCGGGCGCAGCCGGCGGGCAGCTTCGGAACGGGCGCGCTCGCGGCGTTTGTGGCAACCCCTTGCGCGGGGCCGTTCCTCGGCGCGGCGCTCGGGACGGCGCTGCTGCTGCCTGCGGTGGGATCCGTCGCCGTCTTTGCCGCGCTCGGCCTGGGCCTGGCGCTGCCGTTCGTCGTCGTGGCGTTCGTGCCGGGCCTGCGAAAGCGGCTGCCGAAGCCGGGACCGTGGATGCGGCGCCTGCAGCGTTTCCTCGCGATTCCCATGGCCGCCAGCGCCGCTGCCGCGTTGTGGTTGCTCTATCGGCAGTCAGGAACGACCGCGCTGTTGCTCGGCATTGCAGCGACGATCGGTCTGCTCTTGTTGTTGTTCGGTGCAGGACAGCGGCAACGTGACGGTCATTCGATTGCCTGGGCAGCGCCGGCCGCGCTGGCGGCCGCAGCGCTCGCCATCGCTGTTGTGCCGCGACCTGCGCCCCACGACACTCGAGTCTCCGGCGCCCAAGCGTGGAGCGAGGCGCGCGTCGCGGGGCTACGGCAGCAGGGCAAGCCAGTGTTCGTTTATTTCACCGCCGACTGGTGCCTGACCTGCAAGGTCAACGAAGTGGCGGCGATAGACCGGTCGGAAGTGCGCGATGCTTTCAAGCGGGCAAGGGTGGAGATCCTCGCGGCCGACTGGACCAACGGTGACCCGGCGATCACGCGCTTCCTCGAAAGCCGCGGCCGCGCCGGGGTGCCGCTCTACCTGTGGTACGCGCCGGGCAAGCCGCCGGAAGAGCTGCCGCAGGTGCTGACGCCCGCGATGCTTATCGGCCGCGCTCAGGCCGTGAAGCGCTAGGCGTCCGGCTCCACACCTTCTTGCCGGCGACCCAGGTTTCCAGCACTTCCGTGCGCGCCAGCGCCTTCGCGTCCACCTTGGTGGGATCGCGGTCGACGAGGATGAAGTCGGCCCATTTGCCGGGCTCGAGCGCGCCAATCTTCCGCTCGGCGAACCCGGCATAGGCCGCGCCGCGGGTGAAGGCGTGGAGCGCCTCGCCGAGCGTCAGCCGCTCGGCCGGGATCCAGCCGCCGGGCGGCTGGCCGTTCATGTCCTGCCGGCTGATCGCCGCGGACAGGCCGGGGAACGGGTTGGGCGATTCCACGGGGAAGTCCGATCCGAAGGCGAGCTTCGCGCCGGTCGTGAGCACCGTCCGCCAGGCATAGGCGCCGCCGAGGCGGTTCGGGCCCATCCTTTTCTCCGCCATCAGCCGGTCGCTGGTCTGGTGAGTCGGCTGCATCGACGCGATGACGCCGGCAGGCGCGAGCCGCGGGATGTCGGCCGGGTCGGCGATCTGGAAATGCTCGATCCGCCAGCGCCGGTCGCCGGGATATTTGCGGTGAAGCTGCTCGTATGCCGAGATGACTTGCGCATTGGCGGCGTCGCCGATCGCGTGGGTCGCGACCTGGAAGCCGGCCGCCGCGGCCTTGTCGGCAAGTCCAAGCAGCTCCGCATCGGAATGGAACTGCAGCCCGCGCGTGTCCGGCCGGTCGGCATAGGGCTGCTTGAGCCACGCGCCGCGCGATCCGAGCGCGCCGTCGGCGTAATATTTGATTCCGACCATCCGCAGCCGGTCGCCGTATAGCCAATCCGTCGGGCGCGGCACCTCGCCGAGCAGCCTGAGCTCATCGGCATAGACCATCAGCCGAACATTCAGCCGGCCAGCATCACCGGCCCGCTTCATCGCCCGCCAGTCGCCGAGCGTGGTGCTCATCGACCCGACGCCGGTGACGCCGTAGCTCAGCAGGATGTCCTGCGCCTTGGCCAGCGCCTGGTCGAGCTCCGCGGGCGTCGCCTCGGGGATCGCCTTGTCGATAAGGTTCTTTGCATTGTCGACGAACAGGCCATTCTCGATGCGGCCGCCGGGCGGTGCGGGCGTCTGCGCGGTCACGCCGGCTGCCTCCATCGCCGCGCTATTCGCCACATAAGCGTGGCCGTCGACGCGCTCGAGCACGACGGGGCGATCGTTGACGACGCTGTCGAGGTCCGCCGCCGTCGGGAAGCGCTTGTCGGGCCACAGCTCCTGGTTCCAGCCGCGGCCAATGATCCAGCGGGCGTCAGGATGCGCCAAGGCATAAGCGCGAAGCCGCTGCCGCAGATCAACGAGCGAGGCGGTGCCGACCAAGTCGAGCTGGAGGGCGCCGAAGCCGAGGCCGAGCACATGGCCGTGCGCGTCGATCAGCCCAGGCAGCAGCGTGCGGCCCTCGCCGTCGATCATCCGGTCGAACCGGCTCAGGCGCGGCGTCGGGTTCTTCATGACCTGCTTCACGCGCCCATCGTCGCCGATCAGCAGACTTCCGAAATGCTCGATCCTGCCATCGGCGGTGGACTGGATTCCGTTGACGTTGCTGATCAGCGTATCGGCCGAGGCGGCGGAGCTCAGCAGAGCGGCGGTAAGCGCGAGAAAAGCCCTGGTCATGGCTGGGCCGCATAGCATTGTCGCCGCCGAAGTGAACGGCTAGGCCGCTGCGCGCATGATGGAACCGCCGACAATCGAGGACATCCGCGCTGCCGCCAGCCGGATCGATGGCGCCGTCATCCGGACCCCGATGCTGGTCAGCCGGACCTTGTCCGAGATCATCGGCGCCGAAGTCTGGCTGAAGTTCGAGAACCTCCAGTTCACCGCCGCCTACAAGGAACGCGGCGCGCTCAACAAATTGCTCCAGCTGACCCCCGAGGAGCGTGGGCGCGGCGTGATCGCGGCGTCGGCCGGCAACCACGCCCAGGCCGTCGCCTATCACGCCAGGCGGCTCGGCATCCCGGCGACGATCGTGATGCCGGAGTCCACGCCGACGGTGAAGGTCACGCAAACCGCGGGCCACGGCGCCACCGTCGTTCTGTTCGGCAACATCGTCGACGACGCCTTCGCCCGGGCCCGCGAGCTCGCCCTCGAGAATGGCCATGTGTTCGTGCACGCGTTCGACGACCCGCAGGTCATCGCCGGCGCCGGCACGGTCGGGCTCGAGATGCTCGAGGCGGCGCCCGACCTCGACACGATCGTCGTGCCGATCGGCGGCGGCGGCCTCATGTCGGGCGTGTCGATCGCGTCGCGAGCGCTGAAGCCCGATATCGAGCTGATCGGCGTCGAAGCCGAGCTTTATCCGTCGATGAAATGCGCGATCCAGGACTGCCAAATGCCCTTGGGCGGCGACACGCTCGCCGAGGGCATTGCCGTCAAGCAGCCCGGCGAGCTCACGTCGCGCATCCTGAAGGACTACGCAAACGACGTCGTGCTCGTTTCCGAACGCGACCTCGAGCGCGCCGTGGCGATGCTGGTCGGCATCGAAAAGACCGTCGTCGAAGGGGCCGGCGCGGCCGGCCTGGCGGCAATGATCGCCGATCCCGAGCGG
>DATENV010000312.1:0-5469 GCA_035274805.1 Sphingomicrobium sp.
GGTCTGGCTGGTCCGCCGCCCCGCGAAAGGCTTGCTCGGCGGCATGGCCGCGCTGCCTGGCCCGGAGTGGAGCGACAGCGAGCCGGAGCGAGTGAATTCCATCGGCACCATCCGCCACGTCTTTACCCACTTCTCGCTCGACCTGTTCGTCGTCCCGCGAGCCGAGCCGGACGGCGATGGCTGGTGGCAGCCGCTCGACCGGCTCGACGCGGCAGGCCTTCCGACCCTCTACCGCCGGGCGGCCGAGCTCGTCCTCACCGCGCGGCAGGCGGCTTGAAGCGAGACAGACTCACCCTTAAAGGGCGGCCCAAATCCACGTCTCGCGCTCGCGAGGAAATCAGGGAAACTCATGGACGACCGCTTTAACACCATCGCCGGCTGGGTGCTGTTCGCGGGCATCGTCGCGCTCGGATCGTCGATCGTCGCCGGCGAGATGTTCCACTCAGAGCGGCCGGAAAAGGGCGGTTTCCCGATCGAGGGCGTCGTCCAGGAAGGCGAGGGCGGAGCGGCTCCGGAGCAGCCGATCGAATTGTTCCTCGCCAAGGCCGACCCGGCCAAGGGCGAGCAGGTCTTCAACAAGTGCACTGCCTGCCACAATGCGCAAAAAGGCGGCGCCAACCAGCTCGGCCCCAACTTGTGGGACGTGATCGGCGAGCCGATCGGGCAGGGCAAGGGTTTCGCTTTCTCCGATGCGCTCGCCAAGAAGGGCGGCACCTGGGATTGGCATAGCCTCGATGCCTGGCTGAACAGCCCGAAGGCGTTCGCGCCGGGCACCAAGATGACCTTCGCCGGCCTTAGCAACCCGCAGGATCGCGCAGACGTGATCGCCTTTCTCAACCAGCATAGCGACGCGCCCAAGCCGATGCCGGCAGCGCCCGCGGCAACCGCCGATGCATCCGGGGCCAAGCCGGGCAGCGGCGCCGACAACGGCCCGCAGAAGGGCGACAAGGAGCCGGTGCTGACCGAGCAGCAGGCTGGCGCCAATCCAAAGAATGTCGGCGGCGAAGGAGCGCCCAAGGTCGCCGGCCCAGCGAGCGTCGCGACCAAGAAGCCCTAAGGCGTCACTCCGGCGGAGCTGTCTGCACCGGCACCGGGTGCGGGTGCTCCTCGTAATAATTGACGACGAACTCCCACGCCTCGGCAGCGTCCTCGGTCCAGTGAATGAGGTCGAGGTCGTGCGGCGCGATCACGCCTTCCTCGACCATCGCGTCGAAGTTGACCACGCGATTCCAGTAATCCTTGCCGAATAGCAGGATCGGCAGTGGCCGGACCTTGCCGGTCTGGATCAGCGTCAGCAGCTCGAACATCTCGTCGAACGTGCCGTAGCCGCCCGGGAACACCGCCACTGCCCGAGCGCGCAGCAGGAAGTGCATCTTGCGCAAAGCGAAGTAGTGAAACTGGAAGCTCAGCTCTGGGGTCACGTAGCGGTTGGGCATTTGCTCGTGGGGGAGCACGATGTTGAGCCCGATCGATTCCTGGCCCTCGTCGGCGGCGCCGCGGTTGGCCGCTTCCATGATCGAGGGGCCGCCGCCGGAGCAGACCACGAAATGCTTCTGCCCCTCCTCGTCACGGCCGCAGCGGCTGGCGAGCCGTGCGAGCTCGCGCGCGATGTCGTAATAGTGCGACTTGGCCTTGAGCCGCTCGGCGATCTTCAGCTGCTCGTCGTTGGTCGCGGCGGCAATCAACGCATCGGCCATTTCGGGCGAGGGAATACGCGCCGACCCGTAGAACACGAACATCGAGCCGATGTTGGCTTCGTTGAGCAGCAGCTCGGGCTTCAACAGCTCGAGCTGGAAGCGGACCGGGCGCAAATCCTCGCGCAGCAGGAACTCGCTGTCCTGGAACGCCAGCTTGTAAGCGCTGCTCTCGGTCTGCGGGACCGACGGGACATGTTCGGCCGCGCGGGCGTCGACCTTGGAGCTCGGAAAGATGCGCTTGGGCGGTAACGGTTGTGAAGTCATCGACGCCGACTAGCGTCAAAGATTCTCCTCGTCACCCTGCCGCGCGCCCCAGTCGATTTGCCGCGTCGCGTACATCACCCCGGCCAGCGCCGCGAATAGCAGCAGCGAGCCGATCAGCAGCGAGAAGGCTTCGAGGCTGAGCAGGATGTAGAGCACCGCGTAAAGGCCGATCAGCAGCGCGCCGATGAACGCGGCCCGCCGCCAGCTGGCGAGCACCGCCGCGGAATAAGCGGTGTTGAGGCCGGCGATCGCCGCCGAGGCGACCACATAGGCCGGCGTGAAGCCGATGACTTCGGCGAAGGCGAGCAGCAGCACGAAGAACAGCACCAGCGCCGCGCCCATCAGCAGATATTCGACCGCCGACACGCGCACGCCGCCGATCACGTCGAACATCAGCAAGGCGAGGAAGGTGAAGCCGATGAACAGGAAGCCGTATTTGGTCGCGCGGTTGACCTGCGAATATGGATCGACCGGCTGGATCAGGCTGATCTGCGCGGTCTGCACCGGGCCGGCGTCGGCGACCGGCGCAGTTGTGGTCGCGGCCATTCTCGACGGCGACGGCACGCGCTCGATGAGGTTCGAGGCGCCCGCATCGGCGGTGCTGACCAGCGACCGGCCGAGCGCGAGATTGCCGATCCGGTAAGTGGCGCTGAAGCCCTTGTCGCCGACGCTCCGGCTGACTGGCAGAAACTCGCCGCCGAAGCTCGGGCTCGCCCACGATGATCGCACCGTCCAGCTGGTGTCGCCGGCCTGAGGCGCGAGGCTCAGCGCCTGGTTGCCACGGAAGTCGAACGCAAAGTCGACGCCAAGCGGCCTGGCCGTCAACGTGCTGGCGTCGAGCCACGCGAAGAAGCCGCGGCCGCCGCTGCTGCCGCCGCCGGGCTGCAGTCGCAGCGGCTTGCCGTCGACCGTGACCCGCGGGTTGGCGCCGAGGCCGCGCGGATCGCTGAGCCCGAAGCGCAGCTCGGCCCGGCTCAAGTCCATTTGCGACCGGTCGACTCCGGTGCGGGCGAGGTCGGGCGGGAAGGCGAAGCGCGCCTGCCCGGCGACGTGCGCGCCATAGACCACCGCCTGGTAGATCGAGCGCTTGCGCACCTCGGGGCGGACGTCGCTGGTCAGCTCGACCGCTTCGGGGGCCAGCGTCAGCTCGCGGTGGACCTCGCGGCTGCGAGTGAGGCTCTGGCCGTTCTCGACCAAGGTCTCGGTCGCGGTCGCGCGATAGGGGATGACCAGCACCGGGCCGGCGATCGCCTGCGGGCCGCCCCAGCCGGCGGTGATCGACGCGGTCGCTTCCTCCGACTGGGTCTTGCGGTCGTAAACCAGCAGCCAGACCGAGAAGAGCGGGATGGTGAGGACCAGGCCGACGACGACCGCCAGCGCCAGCTTGAAACCCGGAGTGCGTTCGCCGTCGATTTTGAGCACGATGTTTCCCCGTCCGTTGCGCAGTTCGTCCTATACGCCCGCGGGATGACGGTCATGAGCGAGTTCTGAGCAATCGGTGAGATGTTCGGGCGTTTACTCTCTGGCAGCACCGCCGTGATAGGTCATCGCGACTGGAGAGATGATGGCAAATCCCGTTCCCATATCGCAAGACGGCGATCCCTATGCGGACCGCCGCGCCTACCCGCGGGTTCCCGTCGCGCTGCCGGCCTTCCTCCAGGCCGATGGCGAGCGTCATGCCGTCCAGATCCTCGACCTTTCCCCGGGCGGCGCCAAGCTCGATTGCCCGGCCAGCCTGCCGGTCGGAACCGCGGTCATCCTCGACTGCGGAACGCTGGGCCGTTCAGCCGTCATCCGGTGGCAGAACGCGGGAGTCATGGGGGTTAGCTTCGACGCCGAGCTCGACATGCGCGAGGCGTCCGCGCTGATCGACCGCTCGAACGCCATGGCGGCGCGCATGGGGACACGCGAATAGCGCTTCCGGGCTTTGACCGTTGCGGCCACCGAACTCCGCTGCGAAAAGCCCCTATGACTAATCAACGACAGATCCCCGGCGGCGTTGTGCACGACCTTCCGGAAGATTTGAAACGCGCGCTCGAGCTCGATCAAGCAGCGATGCTGACCTGGCAGGACATCACGCCGCTGGCTCGCAACGAATGGATTTGCTGGGTCGAAAGCGCCAAGAAGGCTGAGACGAGGCAGAAGCGGATCGACTGGGGTCGCTCAAGCCTCGGGGAGGGAAAGCGACGTCCTTGTTGCTGGCCGGGATGCCCTCATCGGGACAAGCCGCCAAGCCGAAAAGGTTGACGTCCGCGGCTCACTGATTGCGGGACATAACGTAACGCTGTCCTACGGGCCGCGTTTGTGATTGAAGCCGGTCGATGGACCGCGGTCGCGCTTTCAGAATTCGTTCGGGATTGACGCCCGAGCGCTGCTTCGCCTCCGTGGCTGCCCGCCTCGCGCGCGTCCGCCTCGCGCGCGTATCAGTGTCAACTTTGGCAACTTCGGGCATCATGTCCCAACGTCAGAGGACGGCGACCGGTCACATGGCTGACACTTGATGGCCCGCCCGAACCGCCCACATCGGCCTCATGATCGACATCCGACCCTTCAGCAGCCTTGGCCACGCCGATCACGGCTGGCTCGATGCCCGCCACCATTTCTCGTTCGCCAATTACCATGACCCGTCGCGGATGGGCTGGGGGCGGATCCGCGTCTGGAACGACGACCGGATCGCGGCGAAAAGCGGGTTTCCGCCCCATCCCCACCGCGACATGGAAATCGTCACCTACGTTCGCACCGGCGCGATCACCCACCAGGATTCGATGGGCAATAAGGGTCGCACCGCGGCCGGAGACGTCCAGGTGATGAGCGCCGGCACCGGCGTCACGCACGCCGAATATAATCTGGAGGACGAGCAGACGACGCTGTTCCAGATCTGGATCGAGACCGACAAGCCGTCGGCGAGTCCGAGCTGGGGCGCGATGCCCTTCCCGAAGGAGTCGCGGAACGGCGCGTTCCAGATGCTCGCCAGCGGCGACGCCGACGACGGCGCGCTGACCATCAACGCCGACGCGAAGGTGATGGGCGCGACGGTCAAGGCGGGCGAGACGCTCACGATCGAGGCGGAGCCGGATCGTCACCTGTATCTCGTCCCCAGCGGCCGGGTCAGCGTCAACGGGGTTGCCGCGGGCCCGCGCGACGGCGTCGCAATCACCGGTGAAAGCCGCATCGAGATTGCCGCCGACGAGGACGCGGAGCTGGTACTGGTCGACGCCCCCTGAGAATAGGACTTCGCGTGGCCGACTTGAGTCCGGTGCGGTTCATCGAAGCTGTGCTTGAACAGGCGGCTTGGCGCGGGCATGGGCGGCCCCGCGCCGCGGGACAGATGGCGGCGACTCAAATTCAGAGCGGGAGTCAATGAGGGCGGGTTTGCGCTTCGAGACGATATTGCTGGCGGCGGGAGCGATGCTCGCGCCCACCTCCGCGCTCGCCCAGGACACGACCTCGGCGGGGACGACCGACACGCCGGCGGCCGATGTCGTCGGACCCCGCGAACTCCAGAATT
>DATENV010000313.1:0-5594 GCA_035274805.1 Sphingomicrobium sp.
GCGGAGGTCGGATCGGGCGGCAGGCGAAGGAAAATGATCGCCGGTGCACTCCATTCCGTCCAGTGCTTTGCCTGGCTCGAAGGATGGACGAACCCCCTGAGCCAGCCCATCGCGCGCGCCGCATGGGCAGCTGAATCATAACCGGGCCGGCGAATCACCGCAATCGGCACTTCGCGGGCTAAACCCCTCCAATCACGCCATTTGTGAAAATTTGGCAGGGTGTCGCTTCCAAGCAACCAGACGAAGCGATGTTCCGGATGACGGCGCTTCAACCGCCGCACGGTGTCGACGCTGTAGCGCGTGCCGTTACGCTGCTCGAAATCGCTGACCCGGATTGGCCCGCGCCGCGCCATCTTCTCGGCTGATACAAAGCGCGCCTCAAATGCGGCCATGTCCTTGGCACCCTTCTTCAGCGGATTGCCGGGAGAGACCAGCCACCAGACCTCGTCGAGGCCGAGCGCGCGGATCGCCTGGAGACTGATGCGGCGGTGCGCCCGGTGGGCCGGGTTGAACGAACCGCCGAGGAGGCCAATGCGCGCCATCGCCGATTGGCTAGCATGAGCCGGGAACGCCGCCTAATGTCTCGCGGGGGTTACGCATGGGCGAATTGGAAGCAGTCGCGGACGCGGTGACGGGAGGCGTGCTGGGCCGAGCGGTCGAGCCCGGCGCCGGCGAGGCCGATGGCCACACGCACGAGAAGAACTGCCTGAACTGCGGCGCGGAGCTGACCGGGCCGTTCTGCCACCAGTGCGGCCAGCACGCGCACGTTCACCGCACGCTGAGCGCCTTCTTCCACGACTTCCTGCACGGCGTGCTTCACTTCGAGGGCAAGATCTGGCGGACATTGCCGCTATTGGCATGGAGGCCCGGCGAGCTGACGCGCCGCTATATCGACGGCCAGCGCGCGAGCTTTGTCTCGCCGATCGCCTTGTTCCTGTTCTGCGTGTTCCTGACGTTCGCGGTGATCGGCCTCACCTCCAGCGCGATCGACGTCGCCGGTGTCGCGGCCGACGCCCAGAAGGAGCTGGTCAAGGACCAGCGCAAGCTCAGCATGCTCGAGGCGCAGCGCGCGACGTTCGCCAAGGCCGGCCAGGCGACCGTCAAAATCGACCGAAAGATCGCCGACGTGACAGGCGAGATGGCCGCGCTGCGGGCGGTCAAGGAAGGCAAGATCGACGCGGCCACCTTCAAGATCCAGAACGAATTCCTCGGCGGGATCGACGAGGGGCTGGGCGAAGCGGCGAAGAACCCCGAGCTCCTGTTCTACAAGATCAAGACCAACGCCTATAAATTCAGCTGGGCGTTGATTCCGATCTCCGTCCCGTTCGTCTGGCTGCTGTTCCCGTTCAACCGGCGTTTCCGCTGGTACGACCACACGGTGTTCGTGACCTACTCGCTGTGCTTCATGATGCTGTTGCTCAGCGTCGGATCGATCATCGGAGTGCTCTCGCAGTCGGTGGCGAGCATCGCCTGGTTCGTGCCGCCGATCCACATGTACCGCCAGCTGCGCGGCGCCTACGGCGTCAGCCGTTGGGGAGCGGTCTGGCGGACCTCGGTGCTCACGGTGTTCGCGTCCATGGCGATCGGCTTGTTCGCCAGCTTGCTTGTCGGCCTTGGCGCCTTCGACTAGCGCTTGCAGGGGTATTTCTTCTGGAGGATGCGGATCATCGCGTCCTTGAGGCTCATGGTCGAGCGCTCGGCCGGCGGGATGGCCGCAAGGCCGTCGATAAACTCGAACGAGCCGAGTTTCGCGCGGGCCTTCGGCGAGCAATAGAGGATCGGCCCGCCGGCGCGTTCGGCGGCGATGCGGTCGCTACCGATCGACCGGCCGACCGCGGTCGCCTCGGCCTTTAGGCGCCCATAGTCGCTGTCGAACAAAGCCAGCGGACCCTTGGCCTTGAGCCGGTTAGCGCGATCCAGAAAATTCTGCGCCGTGCCGGGAGCCGCGGCGATGCCTGGCGCGGCGACCGAGACGATGAGAGCGAGAAGGATGGTCTTGCGCATGAGAAAAGCCACTCCGAGACATTAGTGCCCCAGAGTGGCTTTCCGGTTTGAACGGGCTGTTAACTAGGCGCCGGCGGTGGCCGGCCCGCCGATCGTGCCGCCCTTGGGCCGCTTGGCCTTCGGGATCGAGGAACCCGCAGCCGGAATCGCCGGACCCTTGGTGCCGCCGCGGTCGATCGTCTCGCCCGCCAGCACCTTCTTGATTTCGTCGCCCGACAGCGTCTCATACTCGAGCAGCGCCTGGGCGAGCGATTCGAGCTGGTCGCGATGCTCGTCGAGCAGCTGCTTGGCGCGCGCATAGCCATCCTCGACGACCTTGCGGATTTCCTTGTCGATCGCCTGCGCGGTCTCGTTCGACATCTGCCGCTGACGGTTGACCGAATAGCCGAGGAAGACTTCTTCGTCGGCTTCGGCGTATTGGAGCGGCCCGAGCGCATCCGACATGCCCCAGCGGGTCACCATGTCGCGCGCCAGTGCCGTCGCGTACGAAATGTCCGACGAAGCGCCGGAGCTCACCTTGTCGTAGCCGAAGATCAGCTCCTCGGCGACGCGGCCCCCCATCGAGACCGCGAGGTTCGCGTACATCTTGTCGCGGTGATAGGAGTAGCTGTCGCGTTCGGGCAGCCGCATCACCATGCCCAAGGCGCGCCCGCGCGGGATGATCGTCGCCTTGTGGATCGGGTCGGACGCCGGCTCGTGCAGCGCGACGATCGCATGGCCCGCCTCGTGATAGGCGGTCATGCGCTTCTCGTCCTCCGTCATCACCATCGACTTGCGCTCGGTGCCCATCAGCACCTTGTCCTTGGCCTCCTCGAACTCCTGCATGGCGACCAGCCGCTTGCCCTTGCGCGCGGCGAGCAGCGCCGCCTCGTTGACGAGGTTGGCGAGGTCGGCGCCGGAGAAGCCCGGCGTGCCGCGCGCAATCACCCGCGCATCGACGTCGGGGGCCAGCGGCACCTTCTTCATATGCACTTCGAGGATCTTCTCGCGGCCGTCGATGTCGGGACGCGGAACGACGACCTGGCGGTCGAACCGGCCGGGGCGCAAAAGCGCGGGGTCGAGCACGTCCGGCCGGTTGGTCGCCGCGACGATGATGATACCTTCGTTGGCCTCGAAACCGTCCATCTCCACCAGCAGCTGGTTGAGCGTCTGCTCACGCTCGTCATTGCCGTTGCCGAGCCCCGCGCCGCGGTGGCGGCCGACGGCGTCGATCTCGTCGATGAAGACGATGCAGGGCGCCGACTTCTTGGCCTGGTCGAACATGTCGCGCACGCGGCTGGCGCCGACGCCGACGAACATCTCGACGAAGTCCGAGCCGGAGATGGTGAAAAACGGAACGCCCGCTTCACCCGCGATCGCGCGGGCAAGCAGGGTCTTGCCGGTTCCCGGCGGGCCGACCAGCAGCGCGCCCTTGGGGATTTTTCCGCCGAGCCGGGCGAACTTGCCCGGGTCCTTCAGATATTCGACGATCTCCTGCAGCTCCTCGCGCGCCTCGTCGATCCCGGCGACATCGGCGAAGGTCACGCGGCCCTGCTTCTCGGTCAACATGCGTGCGCGGCTCTTGCCGAAGCCCATCGCGCCGGAGCCGGCGTTCTTCTGCATCTGGCGCATCACGAAGAAGCTGATGCCGAGGATGAGCAGGAAGGGCAGCGAATTGTACAGCATGTAGAGCCAGATGCTCGACTGCTCCTCGGCCTTGACCTGGACCGCGACGCCTTTGGCGATCAGCTTGTCGGAAACGTTAGCGTCACCCGGCGCGACGGTGTGGAAGTCCTCGCCGCTGGCCATTTTGCCGGCGATCGCGCTGTTGCCGCCGCCGCTCGCCGTGGCGATGGTCACGGTGCGAACATTGCCCTCGTCGACCTGCTTGACGAATTCGGAATAAGCGATTGCCTGGCCGGTCGCGGCGCGGGACCCGCCGTCGATCATCTGCACGAAGACGACGAGCGCGAACAGCACGCCTGCCCAGATGAGCAGGCTCTTGGTCCACGGGTTGCCCGGCTTCTTTTCTTTGTCGTTCATCGATCGTCTTTCGAAGGCGAGAGGCCCTTGCCTATTAAAATAGGCGAGTTGGCCCCAATAACAATCCGAGCCTTGAGAGCCGGTGAACGCCCGTCCCGAATCTGGGCGGAGCCTGATATGGTGCGCAGTGCTGCTTCGCGCTCTAGTCAAACTCGGTTCCCCAGCTATGGCGTCAGCAATGGAACGGGATGTGACTCTCGCGGCTTCCAGCGAGATGCCGGTGAATGACGCGAGGAGCATTGGCGCCCCGCAGCCGCTGCCGTTCTCACAGCTGCTGGGACAGATCCTGAGCGAGCAGACGGCCCAGCGGCTGACGTTGGGCGAGCTGTCCGCCCGGCTGCGCGACCGCGCGTGGGGCGGGCTGCTGCTGACCTTCGCGGCAATCAACCTGTTGCCGCTGCCGCCCGGAGTCACCACGGTCACCGGCATTCCGCTGCTGGTGCTGACCGCGCAGATGGCGGCGGGCCGAGCGCAACCGTGGTTTCCTCGCAAGCTTGATCAGCGCGGGATCGGCAAGGAGACGCTCAGCCGGCTGATTGCCAGGATCGCCCCATGGGAGGAGCGGATCGAGCGCGTGCTGAAGCCGCGGCTCTGCATCCTCACGAACCACCGGGCGGCGCGGGTCATCGGCGGGATCAGCTTCCTGCTGTCGGTGATCCTGTGGCTGCCGATCCCGCTCGGCAACCACGCGCCGGCGCTGGCGATGAGCCTGTTCGCGCTGGCGCTGATCTACCGCGACGGCGCGCTGGCGATTCTCGCAGGAATTGCGGCCGTCGCCAGCGTCGCGCTGGTGTCACTCACCTTCGCCGCCGCCTGGTGGGCGATGGTGGAGCTATGGCAGCGGCTGCTCTGACGGCTATCTTTTCGAGCTGATCCAGTCGTTGACGCGGGTTTCCAGCACCGGCAGCGGTTGCGACCCCGAGCCGATCAGCAGGTCGTGGAAGCCCTTCAGGTCGAACCTCGCGCCAAGCTCGCGCTCCGCCTTCTGGCGCAGCTCGACGATCTTGAGCATGCCGATCTTGTAACCGGTCGCCTGGCCGGGAAGCGTGATGTAGCGGCGAACCTCCGAGCGCGCCGCGTCGGGTGACTGGCGGCCGGTTTTGATCATGTAATCGACGGCCTGATCCTCGGTCCAACCCTTGGCATGGATGCCGGTGTCGACCACCAGGCGCGAGGCGCGGAACAGCTCGGCGTCGAGGCGCATGAAGTCGGCCGCGAGGTCGGGATACGCATTCATCTCCTTGCACAGCGCCTCGCTGTAAAGGGCCCAGCCCTCGCTGAACGCGACGTAGCCGTAGGCGCGGCGGAACTTCGGCGCGCCGGTCTGCCGGGCCTGGATGTCGCCCTGCATCACGTGGCCGGGGATGCCCTCGTGGCACATGAGGTCGTAGACCGCGGCCGGATCCTCGGTCTTGCCGAGGAGATGGACGTAAACGCGGCCCGGGCGGGTGCCGTCGGGACTCGGGCCCGAGGCATGGGCGGCGCCGCCGGCGACTTCGCTGAACGACGGCTCGCGGATGACTTCGACGCGATAAGCGGGAAGCAGGCCGAAATATCTGGGGAGGAGC
>DATENV010000314.1:0-4766 GCA_035274805.1 Sphingomicrobium sp.
GGCGAGGTCGGCGGCCGCGTGAGGCTCTCCGCGCAAAAATCGCGGATCGCGACGATCTATGCCGACCGCACGCGGCTCAACGGCGGTTATCACCTCGGGATCCAGAGCGGCACCTTCGCGATGGTCGGGGACTATGCCGCCGACAGCGCCGCGCTCGACCCCAGCATGATCGCCGGCGTGACCCAGCCGCTCGCCGCCGCCGCCAAGACGCCGATCGGCCCGGTGGCGAGTGGTATCGGCAACGCGGTCCTCCGCACCGCGCGCAACTTCAACTCCGCGGGTCAGATCAAGGTGGTCAATTTCGCTGGCGGCGGGGCGGTGCGGATTACCGACGCGCGGATCATCGGCCCGAACGGCGCCCGCGCGCGAGTCTTCGGCGGCAGCGGCGTCACCTATTACTGGCCGCTCGGCGGCTTGCGCATCGACGGGGACATCGAAATGGCGGGCGGCGGCTTGCCGCAGGGCCGCGTCGGCCTCCGTCAGCCGCGCGCCGGCGCGCCGATGAGCGGCGTCGCGGACCTCGCGCCGTACACCGCGAACGGGCAGCGGCTCGCGCTGACGCCGATCCGTTTCGGACCGGGCCCCGGCGGCTCGACCGCGCTCAGCACCATCGCGCAGCTCGACGGCCGCTTCCCCGACGGCCGCGTCCAGGCGCTGCGTCTGCCGATTACCGGGCAGATCGGCCGCGGCGGCAGCTTTGCCTTTGGCACCGCCTGCGCCGTGGTCAGCTTCAACTATCTGCAAATGGACTCGCTGCAGCTCGGGCCGGCACGACTGCCGGTTTGCCCGATCGGCCCGGCAATGATTGCCAAGCGGCCCGGCGGCGCGGTGCTCGCCAGCGCGCGGTTCAGCGGGCCCGTGCTGAATGGCCGCCTCGGCAAATCGCCGCTGCACCTTCGCGCCCAAGGCGGGCAGATCATCGGCAAGCAATTTGCCCTCAACAGTCTTGGCTTGCGCCTCGGCAGAGCGGCTTCGCCGCTCGTGTTCGATGCAGCGCGGCTCGACGGCACCTTCGTCGGTGCCGGCATCCGTGGCACCTTCGGTGGCGCCAAGGCTACCATCGGCAATGTGCCGCTGGCGCTCAGCGACGGCACCGGCCGCTGGCTGGTCCACAACGGCGATCTCAGCGTGGACAGCGCGCTGACGGTTTCCGACCGGTCCGAGAACCCCCGATTCTACCCCCTGAAGAGCGACAATGTGCACTTCACGCTGGCGGGCGATTATGTCCGCGCGACGGGCGGGCTGCGGCATCCCGCGAGCGGCACGCTGGTGACCAACGTCAATATCGAGCACCGGCTGTCGACCGGGGCCGGCCATGCGCTCCTCGATGTGCCGGGCCTGACGTTCGGCCCAGGCCTGCAACCCGCCGAGCTCACCCGGCTGACCGAGGGTGTGATCGCGCTGGTCGAGGGCACGATTCGCGGCCAGGGACGGATCGACTGGACCGGGGCCGGCAAAGTCACGTCGAGCGGCGATTTCTCGACCGCCAACCTCGACCTCGCCGCGCCGTTCGGGCCGGTCAAGGGAATCAGCGGCAATATTCATTTCAACGACCTGCTCGGGCTCACCACGCCGCCGGGACAGGTGCTGACGGCGAGGTCAATCAACCCCGGCATCCTCGTCGAGAACGGCGTCATTCGTTATCAGCTGCTGCCCAACCAGCTGGTCCGGGTCGAGCGCGGCGAATGGCCGTTCATGGGCGGGCGGCTGATCCTTCGCGAAACGGTGCTGAACTTCGGCCGGCCGACCGCCAAGCGGCTGACGTTCGAGGTGGTCGGGCTGGACGCGCATACCTTCGTCTCGACGCTCGGCTTCAAGGAGCTCGACGCGACCGGGACCTTCGACGGCGTGCTGCCGATGATCTTCGACGAAAATGGCGGCCGGATCGTCGGCGGCCGGCTCGACAGCCGCCCGGGCGGCGGCTCGCTCGCCTATAATGGCGTGGTCAACAAGGCCGACCTGGGGACTATGGGCAATATCGCCTTCAACGCGCTCAGGGACCTGCGCTTCAAGTCGATGATCATCCGCCTCGACGGCGACCTCGCGGGTGAATTTGCCGCCCGGCTGAACATCGAGGGCGTGGGGCTCGGTCAAACCACGACGCAAAAGATCATCCGCAGCCTGCTGAGCAAAATCCCGTTGAAGCTCAATGTGACGATCACCGGGCCGTTCCGCGCGCTGATCGCGACCGCCAAGTCGTTCAACGATCCCCGGACGGTGATCGGTGACGTGCTGCCGCGGCCCCTCGACGACATTCCGGGGATCACCACGGAGATCCGCCGCGTCGAGGAAGAGAAGCAGCAAACCCAAACGCCGGTGGCCGAGCAGGTCAATGCCGCGCCGCCACCTCAAAACCCCTCGAACCCGAAGTGAGAGAGCCGATGAACATGAGGATTGCACGACCGCCATTGCTCGCCGCCGCCTTGCTAGGCGCGCCGCTCGCGAGCTGCATCTCGGTCAAGGCGCCCGACAAGCCGATCGAGATCAACCTCAACGTCACCATCCGCCAGGAGGTGCTGGTGCGGCTTCAGCGCGACGTCGAGCAGCTGATCAACCAGAACCCGCAGGCCTTCCAGCCGAAGAAGCCATGAGGAGTCCGCTTCTTCTCGCCTTGCTGGCAGCAGCGCCGGCCGCGGCGCAGACGCCGGCCGTCGAAGCCGCTCGGGCAGCCGGCATCATCGGCGAGCGTTATGACGGCTACCTTGGCATGGCGAGCGCGGCTTCGGGCGCGGTTCGTAGCCAGGTTGCGGCGATCAACATCCAGCGGCGCTCGCTCTACAGTAACCTCGCCGCGCGGAAGGGGGTCAGCCCGCAGGATGTGGGGGTCACCGCCGGCTGCCAGCTGCTGGCCCGCGTGGCGGTCGGACAAGCCTACATGTGGGCCGATGGCGCGTGGCGTCGCCGCGCGGCCGGCCAGGCTCCGCCGGTGCCTGATTACTGCCGCTAGCGGATCGCTGACTGCGGTTGACTATCTTCCGGCCCGTTCATAAAGGGGCGGCGCCTTGGCGGTGTCGCTTTCCGCCATGTTTCTCGTCCCGCTCTGGCCCTTGGATTTCAGCAGGGGCGACGCACAGGGGAGACGCATGGCAGAGGACGAAACCGACGAGGTCCCGAAGCTTCCACCAGACGCACGGCTCGAATCGCTCGATGAGCGGCTCGAGCGCTTGCAGCAGGCGGAAGCCAAGCGGACCCGAGAGGTGCAGCCCGACCCGTCGACCCGGCTCTGGCAGCAGCTCTTCGGTCAGCTGATCGGCGCACCTATCGCGGGCGCGCTCATCGGCTGGGGCATGGACAAGGTAGCCGCCCTTCTCGGCTACCGGACCTTTCCCTTGTTCTTCGTGCTGATGCTGTTCTTCGGGTTCGGCGTCGGCGTGCGGAACATCATGCGACTGACCAGGACCGGAAGCGGTCCGGGCAATTGATATGAGGTAGCAGGAAGCGTGGCCGCCAAGATCGACCCGATGCACCAGTTCACGGTGGAGCCGCTGGTTCCGCTGCACATCGGCCAGTACGACGTGAGCTTCACGAACAGCTCGCTGTGGATGCTGATCGCGCTCGTCCTCATCACCGGCTTCATGGCAATGGGCATGAAGCGCGAGCTCGTGCCCGGCCGCTGGCAGATGGCGGCGGAGGGCCTGACCGGCTTCATCGACGACATGGTCAAGCTGAACATTGGCCCGCAGGGCAAGAAGTACGTTCCCTACATCTTCTCGCTGTTCACGTTCATCATCGTCGCCAACTTCCTCGGCCTGTTGCCGATCGCGATCCTCGGCCTGCATCCCTTCACCTCGACCAGCCACTTCAGCGTCACTTATGTGCTCGCGATCCTCAGCTTCTCGATCGTGCTGATTGTCGGTTTCTGGCGGCACGGGCTGCACTTTTTTTCGCTGTTCATCCCGCACGGGACGCCGAAGGCGATGATCCCGCTCATTTTCCTGGTCGAGTTCATCTCGTTCATGGTCCGCCCGTTCAGCCTTGGCCTGCGACTGTTCGTCGCGATGATTGCGGGGCACATCCTGATGGAAGTGTTCGGCAATTTCATCGTGACAGGGGCCAACGGCTTCTGGGCGGCTCCAACCTCGGGCGGCGGTATCATGGCGCTGTTTGTCGGCCTGCTCAGCTTCCTGTTCATCGTCGGCGTGTACGCGATCGAGCTGCTGGTCTGCGCGATCCAGGCTTATGTGTTCGCGCTGCTGACGACGCTGTACCTCAACGACGCAATCAACCTTCACTAGCGTTCATACCAAGGAGTTTTCACATGGATTTCGCTTCCGCTCAGGTCATTGGTGCCGGTCTTGCGGCAATCGGCGTCGGCGCTGCCGCGATTGGCGTCGGCAACGTGTTCGGTTCGTTCCTCGAGAGCGCGCTGCGCAACCCGGCAGCCGCCGACAGCCAGCAGGGCCGTCTGTTCATCGGCTTCGCGGCGGCCGAGCTGCTCGGCCTGATCGCCTTCGTCGTCGCGATCATCATCCTCTACGCGCGCTGATCGCTTGAGCGCTTGAGCGCCGGGGACTCGAATGCCTCAGATCACCCAGCTTCCAGTCATTTTCTGGTCGCAACTCTTCTGGGTTGCCCTGGTGTTCGGCTTCATCTTTTTCGTCATCGGGCGAGGGATGCTGCCGAAGATCCAGGGAACCGTTGAGCTGCGCGACCGGAAGATTGCCGAGGACCTCGAGCGCGCCCAGGCGGCGCGCGCCGAGGCCGAGGAGACCGAGGCCGCGTGGCGCGAGCGCATGGATGCGGCTCGCGCCGAAGCTGCCCGGCTG
>DATENV010000315.1:0-8370 GCA_035274805.1 Sphingomicrobium sp.
CATGGGTTCGCACAACCACAAGTGGCGGCCGAAGTCGCTGACGATGATGGGCGGACCGATCGACACGCGCAAAGCGCCGACCGCGGTCAACACGCTGGCGACTCAGCGGCCGTTCGGCTGGTTCGAGAACAATGTGATCGCCACCGTGCCGATGATCTACCCGGGCGCCGGGCGGAAGGTTTATCCCGGCTTCCTGCAGCTCGCCGGCTTCATGACCATGAACCTCGGTTCGCACCTCATCAGCCATTGGGAGATGTTTAAGCATCTCGTCGTCGGCGACGAGGAAAGCGCGTCGGCAACGCAGAAATTCTACGACGAATATCGCTCGGTCTGCGACATGACCGCCGAATTCTACCTGCAGACGGTGGACGTCGTATTCCAGCGGCACCTGTTGCCGAAAGGGGAGCTGAAACATCGCGGGCGGATCGTGCGCCCGGACGCTGTCCGCGATACCGCGCTGCTCGCGATCGAGGGCGAGCGCGACGACATTTCCGGGCTCGGCCAGACGAGGGCCGCGCTCGACATTGCGACCAGGCTACCCAAGGCGAAAAAGCAATATTTCATGGCCAGGGAGGTTGGCCATTACGGGATCTTCAACGGCCGCAAGTGGCGCGAGAAGATCGCGCCGGTGTTCGAGAAGTTCGTCGCCGCCAATAATTAGGCGGCCCTTCGGCACACTCAGGACACGGCGCTTTTCATTTTGACCCCGCCGAGCATGGTCAGGCCGACGACGCCGGCCAGCGCCGCGACCGCGGCGGACACGAACATCGCGGCATGGAAGCCGGTGAACAGCTCGGCGCCCTCGCTAGCGAGCACGGCCCCGAGCAACGCGGTCGCGATCAATCCGCCGGTTCGCGCGACCGCGCTGTTGAAGCCCGAGGCCATCGCCACATGCTGCTCCTCGACCGAGCCGAGCACCGACGACGTCAGCGGCGCGACCGCGATCGTCATCCCGAGCGCCATCACCAGGATCGTCGGGAAGGCGCCTGTCCAGTAACTGCTGTCCTCATGGATCAGGCTGGCGAGCAGCATGCCCCCGCCGACGATCAGCGGGCCGACGGTCAGCGGGAGGCGCGGCCCGAGCTTGGCGGCCAAGCCGCCCATGGTCGGCGAAATCGAGGTCATCAACACCGGCAGCGGCAGCATCGCGAGCCCCGCCTGAACCGGTGAATAGCCGCCGCTGGTGATCAGGACATAAGGGATCAGCAGCATCGCCGCGCTGAACGCGCCGTAGAGCAGGAAAGTCAGAAGGTTGAGGCCGGAGAAGCAGCGTCCTTCGAACAAGGCGAGCGGCATCATCGCGCGGTTACCTCGGCGATGCTCGACCCACAGGAAGGCGGCGAGCAAGAATGCCCCCGCCACGAGCGCGATCAGCGCCTGGCTGCTGAAGGTCCTGGTCGCCGACCACAAGGTCAGCGCGTAAGTTAGCCCGCCAAGGCCGGCGGTCGCCAGCAGCGCGCCGGCATAATCGGTGCGGCCGGCACCGCGTTCACGGCTTTCGGCGACGAAGCGCAACGCGAGCATGATCGCGCCGAGCGCCAGCGGCAGGTTGATGTAGAAGATCGCCGGCCAGCCGACGGTGCCGACCAGCCAGCCGCCGATCAGCGGCGCGACCGCGGCCATGGCCGCGCCGGACGCGGCCCAGATGCCGACCGCGCGGCCGCGCTTCTCACCCTGGAATGCGGCGTTGAGCAGCGCGAGGCTGTTGGGAAGGAGGAGCGCGGCACCGATCCCTTGCGCGGCGCGGGCGGCAAGCAGGATCGGCAGGCTCGGCGCGAGCGCGCAAACGAGTGAGGTGATCGCGAAAATGGCGGTGCCGATGACCAGCAGCCGGCGGCGCCCGAAATGGTCGCCGAGCGCGCCGCCGAGCAAAAGCAGTGCCGACAGCGGCAGCAGGTAAGCGTTGACCACCCACTGGACCTGCGCGGCCCCGGCGCCGTAGCTGGCGCGGATCGCGGGCAGGGCGACGCTGAGCACCGAGCCTTCGACGAACGACAGGCTGGAGGCGAGGACGCAAGCGAGCAGCGTCCAGCGCGGGTCAACGCGTGTCCGGCTGCTGTCCCTGGGATTCAATCGACGCGCTGCGCGATCGCGGCCTCGACCATGTTGCGCCACATGGCGACGTCGCCGACGGCCGCCATTGCCTCGTCCGGCTCGCGCATCGTGTGGAGCACCGCTTCCGCCTGGTTGATATGCTCGCGCCACGCGAGATCGACCTTGTCGCCCGCCGACGGGTCGCTGCCCTCGGCATTGCTGCTGAACGCCGCCCCGGCGAGGACTCGGGCAATTCTTTCAACTAGCGGGCGGTTGGATTCGGGCATCAGTGTCCTCCCTTTTGAGAGGCTCAACCCGCCTGCCGCCGTTTGGGTTCAAGGAAGCGCTTCAACAAGCGGCGCGCGGCAAGCACCAGCCATAGCGAGAGGACGACCAGGATCACCGCGACGATCGCCGCGGCGATCGGGTTGGCGATGGCCAGGGCGAGCAGCCCGGCGGTCGCCACGTCCTCGCCGGTCGATACGACGATGTTGGAAACGGGTTCGGGGCTCGCGTTGACGATCGTCCGCGCACCGGCCTTGCCGGCGTGGGCGATGAGCGCCGCGCCGCCGCCGAGCAGCAGGCTGCCGACCTGCCACGCTGGGTCACCCCCGTCGATGATCGCCATCGACAGCAAGGCGCCGCCGATCGGCCGGACGACCGAGTGGATGCCGTCCCACAGGCTGTCGACCCAGGCGATCTTATCGGCGAAGAATTCGGCGAGCGCGCCGACCGCGGCAATGCCGACGATCCAGTTGTTGGCGAGGACGTCGAGCGCGCGCAGCTGGTCGGGCAGCGCGATCCAGCCGAACTTCATCGCCAGGCCGACCGCGAAGGTGACGAGATACAGCCGCCAGCCGGCGAGCAGGCTCACCGTCGAGGCGAGCGCGATCAGCTCGACGGCCGACATGGCGTCACAATACCTCGAACAGCCCCGCAGCCCCCATGCCGCCGCCGACGCACATGGTAATGACCACATGCTTCACGCCGCGGCGCTTGCCCTCGATCAGCGCATGACCGACGAGCCGGGCGCCCGACATGCCATAGGGGTGGCCAATCGAGATCGCGCCGCCGTCGACGTTCAAGCGGTCCTCGGGGATGCCGAGTTTGTCGACGCAATATAGGACCTGCACCGCGAACGCCTCGTTCAGCTCCCACAGGCCGATGTCGTCGACGGTGAGCCCAAAGCGCTTGAGCAGCTTGGGCACCGCGAACACCGGTCCGATGCCCATTTCTTCGGGCGCCGTGCCCGCGACCGCCATTCCCATGTACCGCCCGAGCGGCTCGAGCCCGCGCTTCTCGGCGAGCGAGGCTTCCATCACCACGCTGACCGACGCGCCGTCGGACAACTGGCTGGCGTTCCCCGCGGTGATCAACTTGTCGGGCCCGCGCACCGGCTCGAGCTTGGCGAGCCCTTCGAGCGTCGTCTCCGGGCGGTTCCCCTCGTCCTTGTCGAGCGTGACCTCCTTCATCGAGACTTCGCCGGTTTCCTTGTCCTTCACCGCCATTTTCGCGGCGACCGGGATGATCTCGTCGTCGAACCGGCCCTCGACCTGCGCTGCGGCGGTGCGCTGCTGCGAACGCAGCGCGAATTCGTCGCAGCGCTCGCGGCTGATCTCATAGCGCTTGCCGACGATCTCGGCGGTGTCGATCATCGGCATGTAGACGCCGTTGTGCATGCTCAGCAGCTCGGGATCGGGGCCCAGCCGCATCTCGCCCGTCTGGACCAGGCTGATGCTCTCGACCCCGCCGGCGACGACCACGTCCATGCGGTCGACGATCACCTGCTTGGCCGCCGTCGCGATCGCCATTAGGCCCGACGCGCACTGGCGGTCGATCGACATGCCCGACACCTCGACCGGCAGGCCGGCCCGCAGCGCCGCGGTGCGGCCGATGGTGGTCTGCACGCCTTGCTGCAGCGCCGCCCCCATGATCACGTCGTCGATTTCGGCGGGTTCGACCTTCGCCCGCTCGATTGCCGCGCGGATCGGATGCGCGGCCAGCGTCGGCGAGGGAGTCGCGTTGAACGCGCCGCGGTAGGCCTTGCCGATGCCCGTCCGGGCGGTCGAAACGATCACGGCGTCGCGGGGCATTCTTCTCTCCTCAAACGAATAGCAGTCCGAGCCATTGCGCGGTCAGCGCGGGCTTGTCCTCGCCCTCGATCTCGACCGTCACGGTGTGGCGCATCAGGATTTGCCCCGGCGCTTTCTCCTCGACCGAGTCAAGCGTGAAGCGGCCGCGCATCCGCGCGCCGGACTTCACGGGCGCCAGGAACCGCACGCGGTCGAGGCCGTAATTGACCGCCATCTTTACCCCGTCGGGGATCAGCATGGTCTCGGCGCCCATGCGCGACAGCAGCGACAACGACAGGAAACCGTGCGCGATGGTGCCGCCGAACGGCGTTCGCGCGGCCGCCTCGGCGTCGGTGTGAATGAACTGGCGGTCCTCGGTCGCTTCGGCGAAGGCGTCGATCCGCTGCTGATCGACCGTCAGCCAGGACGAAACGCCGATCTCCTCGCCGACGCGGGCGCGGATTTCGTCGAGGCTGGCGATGGGCATCGGCGCCTATTTGCAGCGATGTGAATAGCGTGCAATCAGAAAGGCGCGAGCGGCGGCAGAATGTCCGACGCGCGAATGAGCGCAATCTTTTCGCCGCGCAACCGTTCGACCAGGCCGAGCAGTACCGCCGACCGGTTCTCCGCGGTGCGGTTGTTGTCGAGCGCCTTGTCGTCATAGACCAGCTCGAACGCGATCGCGCCCGAGCCCACGCCATTGGCGACGCAGCGGACCAGCTTGCAGCCGGTTTGCGCCGCGACGGCCTCGCCCGCGAGCTCCGGGACACGCGCGAGCCTGTCGGCAGGCGTATCGAGCCCGACCGCGACATAGAGCGCCATCCGCCGCGATTTGGCGGCCGCCATGTTGTGGATCTCGCGCTCGAGCAGCTTGGTGTTCGCCATCACCAGCTGCTCCCCGGTCAGCGAGCGCAGCCGCGTCGTCTTGAGGCCGATCCGCTCGACTGTTCCGGTGCTCTGGTCGTATCGGATCGTGTCGCCCTTCTTGAACGGCTTGTCGAACAGGATCGCGAGCGCGGCGAACAGGTCGGAGAAAATGCCTTGCGCGGCGAGGCCGATCGCGATGCCGCCGATGCCAAGGCCGGCGACCAGCGCGGTGACG
This sequence comes from Sphingomicrobium sp., assembly GCA_035274805.1. GTDB lineage: Bacteria > Pseudomonadota > Alphaproteobacteria > Sphingomonadales > Sphingomonadaceae > Sphingomicrobium. The sequence continues at coordinate 5,209 of DATENV010000315.1, forward strand.
TTCACGCCGAGGTTGTCGAGGATCAGGATGCCGGCGATCGCGAACAGAGCGACGCTGACCAGCACGCGGATGATCGCCATCGCATTGCCGAGCGCGCCCGAGCCGTTCTCCTCGGCCACCCGGCGGCCGATCACGCCAAGGATCAGCTCGCGGCCCCACACCGCGCCCTGGAGCGCGAAGGCGATGACGAACAGGATGTCGATGAGGTGGGCGGCCTTGCGCGGCAGCTCGGCATAGGTCGAGACGACGTCGGCCGCGGCGAGGATCATGAACGCCAGGCTGGTCTTCGCGAGCACCCGGCCGATGACCGTGCGCCAGCCGAGGCCGAGGGGATCGCGCGCCACCGTTCGCTCGCCAAAAGCGCGCAGCAGCAGCATCACGAGGACCAGCGCGGCGCCGACCGCGAGGCCGATCAGCAGCCCATCGCGGTTGGCGCCAAGCCAGCTGGTAAAGCGGTCCACCCCCATCGGTCCCGTCTTGGCGGGAGGGCTCGCGCCAATCAAGCGGCGGCTTGCCGTTGGGCCGTTCGCCGATTGGCTGCGTTGCGGCCGCGCCCTTGCTTGGCGCCCCGCGCGAGGAACTCGAGCAGCCCAACCTCCTGCGAGGACAGCCGCGTTCGGCCGCGCGGCCGGTCCATCCCGTCGAGCGGATCGCGCGAATCTTCTTTGACCGCCTCGAGCAGCGCCGGGTGGACGTAGGACTTGCGGCTCATTGCGATGGTATTGCCGAGCGCTTCGGCGACCGGTTCGACCACGGTCTTGATCGAGATCCGGCTGTTCTCCGATTTCTTCAGCAATTGGTCGAAGGCGATCACGCTCGCGCCCCAGGTGCGGAAATGCTTGGCGGTGAAGTCGCCCTTGGTCGCCTCGCGGATGTAGTCGTTGACGTCGCTCGAGGTGATCGCCTGCGGCTGCCCGTCGCCGTTGACATATTGGAACAGCATCTGCCCGGGCAGCTCCTGGCAGCGCTTGACGACCCGCTTCAGGTTGGAATCGGTGATGTTGGCTTCGTGGACGATGCCGTGCTTGCCGACGAACCGCATGGTCAGCTTGCCGCCCTTGCGCCTGAGGTGTCGGCTGCGCAGCGTCGTCGCGCCGAAGCTCTTGTTGGTCTTGGCATATTCTTCGTTGCCGACGCGCATATGCTCGGTGTCGAGCAGCCGCACGACCGCGGCAAGGACCGTGTCGCGCGTCTGCTGGCGTCGCTTGAGGTCCTGCTCGACGCGCCGCCGCAGGCGCGGCAGGGCCTTGCCGAACTCGAGCAGCCCTTCATATTTGGCGCTGTCGCGCTTGGCGCGGAAATCGGCGTGATAGCGATATTGCTTGCGGCCGCGGGCATCGATGCCGGTCGCCTGGAGGTGGCCGTCCGGATCGGCGCAGAACCACGCATTCTGATAGGCGGGCGGCAGCGCAATCGCGTTGAGCCGGTCGATCTCGTCGCGGTCCGTGACGCGCTTGCCCTCGGCGTCGAAATAGGCCCAGTAACGGCCCATCCGCTTGCGGGTGATGCCAGGTTCGGTGTCGCTGCTATGCCGAAGCATCGGGGCCCGCTCGTTTTACTCGACTCATCGCCGCGCATAAGCGAGCGGCGGACAAGCAGGTTCCTGCAGGGAGTTTCACGATGCCTTCGCTGCGCGGCAGCCGCATTCTGATCGTCGCCACCGACGGCTTCGAGGAATCCGAGCTGTTCGGCCCGCGCGAGATCCTCCGGCAAGGCGGCGCCGAGGTCGTGCTGGCGTCCTTGTCGCTGACGCCGATCCAGGCGACCGTCCACGATGATCCGGGCAAGACCATCCATCCGGACCTGACGATCGAGCAGGCAACAGCCGACGACTTCGACGCGCTGATCCTGCCCGGCGGCGTGCGCAACCCCGACCAGTTGCGGCTGCACTCCAACGTGATTGCGTTGATCCGCGCGTTCGCGGAGCTTGGAAAGCCGATCGGCGCGATCTGTCATGGGCCGTGGCTGCTGGTCGAAGCCGATCTGCTGCGCGGCCGGACCGCGACGAGCTGGCCGTCGATCCGCACCGACCTGCGCAATGCCGGCGCGAACGTCGTCGATGCGCCGGCGGTGATCGACGGCAATCTCGTCACCAGCCGCGAGCCCGACGATGTTGAGGCTTTCACCAACGCGATCATCGAGCTCATCAAGCGAGAGCGCGAAACCGCCGCCTAACGGAACAGCAAGGAATTTGGCCTATCAACTCGCGCGATGAACGTGGGAACGATCAATCGCATCGAAACCGGCGTCGAGCGCGGCTCGGCGGGGCTGTTCGGCGCCTCGGTCGGCTACGCCGGCTATGTCGGCTTGGGCGCCATTGTCTCGCCGCCCGAGCTTGTCGTTTGCGCTGCCGCGGGGGGGATCTTCGCGCATTTGCTGTGCAGCCGCGCGCTCCAGGCGGCTGCCCGTGGCGCAAGGCAATTCCACGTTCCCCTGTTTAACGTCGCGGACATCGACGCCATCGACGACGAACTTCTGCTGACCGATGCCGATCGTCTCTCCGATGAGCTGGTCCTGACCGATGCCGACCGACTCCACGCCGGAGAGGCTTTGGTGCTCAACGACATCCTCGCCGAAATCGGCCCCGATTCGCGTGTGGTCCGGCTGTTCGATCGCTCGGCAATGCCGACTCCGGGCCAGTTGAGGTCGCGAATCGAAAACTATCGCGATCAGGCACCTCAGCCGGTGCCGGACGCGTCGCAGGCGCTGTCGGAGGCCCTGGCCGAACTGCGGCGCTCGCTCCGCTAATCCTCGGAAACGGTAAGCGCCTCGATCGTGAGACTGGTCGATCCGTCGAGCGCCTGGCTCGGCGTGCCGGCAACACCGATATCGGCGACGATCAACCCCGGGATGCTGAATTCGGCGTCTTCCAGGCCCGCGCACATGTGCTCGACGAGCAACCGCGAATGTGGGCCTGGCACGCGAAGCTCGATCAGGTGCCGTTCGCCGGTGAAGGTCAGCGAGCGCCAGTCGATCGAGTGGGCGTCGCTGAGCAAGATCCGGTCGCGCGTCACGCCGGCGCGGGCGATCAGGGCTCTCAGCAGCGCCGAGGCTGCAAGCGACATCGGTATCCGGTTCATTGCGCGGCCTCCAGGTAGGCTCGGACCCGCGACACGGTCTTCGGGCGCGGGTCGCGGCCGTTGCGAAGGTCGAACACGAAGC
>DATENV010000316.1:0-2520 GCA_035274805.1 Sphingomicrobium sp.
CGGATCGAGGGAGCCTGCGCGCGCGCCCCGAAGACCGCAAAAGCCGTCGAAGCGCTGCCTCTCGCCGGCATTCCGGGACGCGCGCCGACGGTGTTCTTCTCGATCCTGCAGGCCGGCAAGCACATCCCGCCCCACACCGGCGTCACCAACACGCGCACGATCATCCATCTGCCGTTGATCGTGCCGCCCGGCTGCGCGTTCCGGGTCGGCGGCGAGACGCGCGAATGGCGCGAAGGGGAGGCGTTCGCGTTCGACGATACGATCGAGCACGAGGCGTGGAACAACAGCGACCAGGACCGCGCAGTGCTGATCCTCGATTGCTGGAACCCGCATCTCAGCGAGCATGAGCGCGACATGATCTGCCGCATGTTCACCGTCACCGACGCACAGAAGAAGGCTTGACTGGCGGCAATTCTGCGGTGACGAGGCCAGTCCGTTTTTTGGGAGTGTCTATGTTCGCGTCAGTCGTTCTTGCTTTCGCCGCTGCCTCGGCAGCTCCCGCTCAGTCCGCGGCGGCGCCGGCTTCGGCACCCGCCGCCAAGCCGAGGAAGGTTTGCCGTACCGAAGCGCTGATCGGGTCGATCACGCCCAAGCGCGTGTGCACCGTCTTGCCGCCACGTGACTCGGCGCCCGCCCAAAGCAACGCTCAAACGACGGGCGGCAATCGGACGGCCCCAGCACCGGAAACGTCGACCAACGGAAATTAGGCGGCCTGGCGCTCCTCGCCGGCGGGCTTAAGCACCAATTGACCATCGCCCTCGTCGACCCGGACAGTTGATCCGTCCGCGATCTCGCCGGCCAGGATCTTGTCGGCGAGCGGGTCCTGCAGATATTTCTGCACCGCGCGCTTCAGCGGCCGCGCGCCATAGACCGGATCGTAGCCGACGCGGCCGAGCCAGGCGCGCGCCGCATCGGTCAGCTCGAGCTTGATCTTGCGGTCCTCGAGCAGCTTCCGCAGCCGTGCGACCTGGATGTCGACGATCGGACCCATGTGCCCGGTGCCCAGCCGATGGAACAGGATGACCTCGTCGAGGCGGTTCAGGAACTCGGGCCGGAAGTGCGCGCGAACGACCTCCATCACCTGCGGCTCGACCTTCTCCACCGCCTCATCCTCGCCGAGGGAGGCCAGGTACTGCGAGCCGAGGTTCGAGGTCAGGATGATGATCGTGTTGGTGAAATCGACCGTCCGGCCCTGGCCGTCGGTCAGGCGGCGGTCATCGAGCACTTGCAGAAGTACGTTGAACACGTCGCCGTGCGCCTTCTCGACCTCGTCGAACAGCACGACCTGATAGGGCCGGCGCCGGACGGCCTCGGTCAGCACCCCGCCTTCCTCATAGCCGACATATCCGGGAGGAGCGCCGATGAGCCGCGCCACCGCGTGCTTCTCCATGAACTCGCTCATGTCGATGCGAACCATTGCCGAGGCGTCGTCGAACAGGAATTCGGCGAGCGCCTTGGTCAGCTCGGTCTTGCCCACGCCGGTCGGGCCGAGAAACAGGAACGAGCCGAGCGGCCGGTTCGGGTCCTGCAATCCGGCGCGCGCACGGCGGACGGCGGCCGAGACGGCCTTCACCGCATCCTCCTGGCCGATGACCCGCGCGCCGATCATCGCCTCCATCTGCAGCAGCTTCTCGCGCTCGCCCTCCATCATCCGCTCGACCGGAATGCCGGTCCAGCGGCTGACGACGCCGGCGATGTCCTGGTCGGTGACCTCCTCGCGCAGCATTGCCCCTTGTGACGCGACCTGCGCGTCGGCGAGCTGCGCTTCGAGCTGCGGGATGCGGCCGTACTGAAGCTCGCCGGCCTTGGCGAGGTCGCCGCCGCGCTGGGCCTGCTCGAGCTCCAGGCGGGCCTGGTCGAGCTGCTCCTTGAGCTTGGCTTCGCCGGCGATCTTTTCCTTTTCGGCCTGCCAGCGCTGGGTTAGCTCGGAGGATTGCTGCTCGAGGTTCGCAAGCTCTTCCTCGAGCGTGGCGAGACGGTCCTTGGAGGCGCGGTCCTGCTCCTTCTTGAGCGCCTCGCGCTCGATCTTGAGCTGAATGATGCGCCGGTCGAGATTCTCGATCTCCTCCGGCTTGGACTCGACCTCCATCCGGATCCGGCTCGCCGCCTCGTCCATCAGGTCGATCGCCTTGTCGGGCAGGAAGCGGTCGGTGATGTAGCGGTTGCCGAGAGTCGCGGCGGCGACGATCGCCGCGTCGGTGATCCTGACGCCGTGATGGAGCTCGTACTTCTCCTTGAGGCCGCGCAGGATCGAGATGGTGTCGGGCACCGTCGGCTCACCGACGAACACCGGCTGGAAGCGCCGCTCGAGCGCCGCGTCTTTCTCGATATATTTGCGATATTCGTCGAGCGTCGTCGCGCCGATGCAATGCAGCTCGCCGCGCGCCAAGGCGGGCTTCAGCAGGTTGCCGGCGTCCATCGCGCCCTCGGCCTTGCCGGCGCCGACCAGCGTGTGCATCTCGTCGATGAACAGGATGATGTCGCCTTCGGCCTGGCGCACTTCGTCGAGCACGCCCTTCA
>DATENV010000317.1:0-2831 GCA_035274805.1 Sphingomicrobium sp.
GTTATGGCCGTGCGCGGTGTCGATCACCACGCAGTCGCAGCCGGCCTCGATCAGCGCCTCCGAGCGGGCGAAGCCGGCATCGCCGACGGTGGAAGCGGCCGCGACCCGCAGCCGCCCCTCGCCGTCCTTGGTCGCAAGCGGCGCGGCGACCGATTTCTCGATGTCCTTGACGGTGATGAGGCCGACGCAATGCTGGTCGTTGTCGACGACGAGAAGCTTTTCGATGCGGCGTTGGTGAAGGATGCGCCGCGCTTCGGTCTCAGTCGTGCCGACCGGCACCGTGGCGAGATTGTCGCGGGTCATCAGCTCGCTCACCGGCTGGCGCGGGTTCTCGGCGAAGCGGACGTCGCGGTTGGTCAGGATGCCGCACAGCTTGCCCGACTTTTCGACCACCGGGATGCCGCTGATCCGGTGGGTTTTCATCAGCTCGAGCGCCTCGGCCAGCGTCTGCTCGGGGCTCATGGTGATCGGGTTGACCACCATCCCGCTCTCGAACCTCTTGACCTGGCGCACCGCGGTCGCCTGCTCGTCGACCGACAGGTTGCGGTGAAGGACGCCGATCCCTCCGAGCTGGGCCAGAGCGATCGCCATGTCGGCCTCGGTCACCGTGTCCATCGCCGACGACAGCAGCGGGATGTTGAGCGGGATCTCGCGCGTCAGGAAGGTCCGCGTGTCGGCCTGGCTCGGCAGCACGGTGGATTCGAGCGGCTGGAGTAGGACGTCGTCGAACGTCAGGCCCAGGCGGATGTTGGGCGGAAGGTCAGCGTCGTCGTGGAGTTGGGCCATATCGGCCCATGACAGGCGAAGCGCGATTCGCCAAGCCTTCAGCCGGCCGAGCGCTCCAGCACGCGCTGCGCGGCCTCGACATGCATTCGCTCGATCATCTCGTTGCCGAAGCGCTCGGCGCCGCCGTGGAAGGCATCGACCAGGGCCTTGGCGCGCTCGACCTCCGCCTCGCTTGGCGCGAACGCCTGGTGGCACGGCGCGATCTGGGCCGGGTGGATCAGGCTCTTGCCGTCGAAGCCCAGCCCGCGCCCGTCTTCGGCTTCGCGCCGGAAGCCGTCGGCATCGTCGAGGCTGTTGTACACGCCATCGAACGCGGCGATCCCGGCAGCGCGCGCCGCGAGCACGATCATCTGCAGCGCGGCCGAAATCGGCTCGCGGGTCGCGTCGAGCGGCAGCCGCAAGTCGGCGCGCAGGTCGTTGGTGCCGGCGATCAACCCGGCGCAGGCATGCGCGATCGCCGGCGCCGCGAGCACCCCTGCGGCCGTTTCGATCATCGCCAGCACCGGCTTGTTCACTGCTTCGGCGACGCCGTGGACCAGGTGGGCCGAAATCGCGCGCGGGAGGACGACGAGATCAGCGCTCGATCGGGCGGCCGCATCGAGGTCCACCGAATGCCACTTCGTGCCCACCCCATTGATGCGGATGGCGACGGGCATCGGCCAGCTCTCGGACATCGCCTCGACCACGGCCTTCCGCGCCGCCGTCTTGTCGTCAGGCTTCACGGCGTCTTCAAGGTCGAGCACGACGAGATCCGAGCCGGCGCCGCGTGCCTTGGCGATTGCCCGCGGGTTGGACGCGGGCAGGAACAGCAGCGACCGCACGGCCAACAGGTCGACGGTTTTGTCGTTTTTCGCTTCCGCTCGCGTCATGGCCGTCGCATCATGCCTCGGAACAGGGAGGCCGGGGAAGAGCATGCTGACGACTTTCATGACCGCCGTCGCGGTACTCGCGCTGCTCATCGTGATGATGGGCGTCAAGATCGTGCGGCAGGGGCACCGTTACACGATCGAGCATTTCGGCCGTTTCGTGCGCGTCGCCGAGCCCGGCTTCAACTATGTGATGCCGTTCTTCTATCGCGTCGGCCGCCGCATCAACATGATGGAGCAGGTGCTCGACATCCCGGGCCAGGAGATCATTACCAAGGACAATGCGATGGTCGCGGTCGACGGTGTCGTCTTCTTCCAGGTGCTCGACGCCGCCAAAGCCGCCTATGAGGTCTCTGATCTCTATGGCGCGATCATGGCGCTCTCGACCACCAACTTGCGCACCGTCATGGGTTCGATGGACCTCGACGAGACCTTGTCGAAGCGCGACGAGATCAACACCCGGCTGCTCGCCGTGGTCGATAACGCCACCGAGAATTGGGGGGTGAAGATCACCCGCGTCGAGCTGCGCGACATCCGGCCGCCGCAGGACATCGTCAACGCGATGACCCGGCAGATGAAGGCCGAGCGCGAAAAGCGCGCGGTGATCCTCGAGGCCGAGGGCTCGCGCCAGTCCGCGATCCTTCGTGCCGAGGGCGAGAAGCAATCCGCGATCCTCTCGGCCGAAGGCGCGCGCGAAGCCGCCTTCCGTGAGGCCGAAGCCCGCGAGCGCGCGGCTCAGGCCGAGGCCACGGCCACCAAGGCGGTCAGCGACGCGATCGAATCCGGCAGCGCGCAGGCGATCAACTATTTCATCGCCCAGAAATATGTCGAAGCGGTCGCCGAGTTCGCCCGCTCGCCCAACTCGAAGACCATCCTGTTCCCGGTCGAGGCGACCCAGCTGATCGGCACGCTGGGCGGAATCGGCGAGCTGGCGAAGGAAGCGATCGGCGGGCAATCGGCGCCGCGGCCGGCGGCAACCAGGCCGAGGGCGACGCCCAGCGTTCCGGACACCAGTGCATGATGGGCATCGACATCGATCCAGCCTGGCTGTGGCTGATCGGCGGCGTGATCCTGCTGATCGCCGAGGTCATCGCCCCGGGCTTCTTCCTGATCTTCATCGGCGCGGCAGCGATGGTCACGGGCTTGCTGGCGTTGCTGCTCGGTTTCGGGTTAGTCCCA
>DATENV010000318.1:0-2041 GCA_035274805.1 Sphingomicrobium sp.
CATCATATCTCTCGCGACCTTTTGGCGCTCTGCTTAGCCGATCGCCCAGCCAGCGCCAGACCAGGTCGGTGTAGGTGGCGAAGATGTCGCGCACTTGATTGGAGACCGCGCGATAGACGTCGAAGCGCGGCTTGACGAAGATGAGGTCCGGGCAAAGCCGCTTCGCGGTAACCGATGGCAGGGCCGAGCGAACGCCGTAGGGCCGGGCTTCGTAACTCGCCGCCGTGACCACGCCGCGATGGCCGCCGCCAACCGCGACCGGCTTGCCCTTGAGCTCCGGGTTATCGCGTTGCTCGACCGACGCATAGAAGGCGTCCATGTCGACATGGATGATCTTGCGGATCGGGCGGCCGTCGCTTTGCATCGCAGCGCTGTTCTGATTAAGGCCCGCCGCCATGAACATCCACGAATATCAGGCCAAGGAATTGCTTGCGAAGTACGGCGTGCCGGTGCCGGCGGGCCATGCGGCGATGAGCGTCGAGGAAGCCGTCGAAGCCGCCAGGCAGCTGCCCGGGCCGCTGTGGGTGGTGAAGGCGCAGATCCACGCCGGCGGCCGCGGCAAGGGCCGTTTCAAGGAGCTCGGCGAGGCGGCCAAGGGGGGCGTCCGGCTCGCCCATTCGATCGACGAGGTGCGCGAGCATGCCGCCGAAATGCTCGGCAAGACGCTGGTGACGGTGCAGACCGGGCCCGCCGGCAAGCAGGTGCAGCGGCTCTACATCACCGACGGCGTCGACATCGCGAAGGAATTCTATCTCGCGCTGCTGGTCGACCGCGAGACCGGGCGGATCGCCGTCGTCGCCTCGACCGAGGGCGGGATGGAGATCGAGAGGGTCGCGCACGACACGCCCGAGAAGATCACCACCATCACCATCGATCCGGCGACCGGGCTGATGCCGCATCACGGCCGCGCCGTCGCGGCGGCGCTCGGCCTTTCTGGCGACCCCGCCAAGCAGGCCAGCAAGGTGCTGGCCAAGCTCTACGACGCGTTCGTCGGCACCGACGCGTCGCAAATCGAGATCAATCCGCTCGCGGTGACCGACCAGGATCTCGTGCTCGTGCTCGATGCCAAGGTCGGCTTCGACAACAACGCCGAGTTCCGCCATCCGGATTTGGACGAAATGCGCGATCTGTCGGAGGAAGAGCCGATGGAGATCGAAGCGTCGAAATACGACCTTTCGTACATCAAGCTCGACGGCAGCATCGGCTGCATGGTCAACGGCGCGGGCCTGGCCATGGCGACGATGGACATCATCAAGCTGGAAGGCGGCGAGCCGGCCAACTTCCTCGACGTCGGCGGCGGCGCGTCGAAGGAGAAAGTCACCGCGGCGTTCAAGATCATCCTGAGCGACCCGGCGGTGAAGGGCATCCTGGTCAACATCTTCGGCGGAATCATGCGCTGCGACATCATCGCCGAGGGCATAGTCGCCGCGGCGCGCGAGGTTTCGCTCGGCGTCCCGCTGGTGGTCCGGCTCGAAGGCACCAACGTCCAGCAGGGCAAGGACATTCTCGCCTCGTCGGGCCTGCCGATCATCGCCGCCAACGACCTTGGCGACGCCGCCAGGAAGATCGTCGCCGAAGTGAAGCAGCCGGTCGCGGCGTAGTTCTGGAGTGAACCGATGAAAATCCTGGTCGCCGTCAAGCGGGTGATCGATTTCAACGTCAAGCCGCGGGTGAAGATGGACGGCTCGGGCGTCGATCTCGCCAACGTCAAGATGAGCATGAACCCGTTCGACGAGATCGCGGTCGAGGAAGCGATCCGGCTCAAGGAGAAGGGCGTCGCGAGCGAGATCGTCGCGGTGTCGATCGGCCCGGCCAAGGCGCAGGAAACGCTCCGCACCGCCTTGGCGATGGGTGCCGACCGAGCGATCCTGGTGCAGACCGACGAGGAGGTCGAGCCGCTCGGCGTCGCCAAGATCCTCGCCAAGATCGCCGAAGAGGAACAGCCGCAGCTGATCGTGCTCGGCAAGCAGGCGATCGACGACGACAATAATGCGACCGGGCAGATGCTCGCCGCGCTGCTCGGCTGGCCGCAGGGCACCTT
>DATENV010000319.1:0-9946 GCA_035274805.1 Sphingomicrobium sp.
AGCATCTCGTAGACGTCTGGATCCTCGAGATCGATGCGGTCGAGCGCGACATGGATGCCGCGCTGGGCGAGCATGTCGACCGCCTTCTTGAGCACCGACAGGGTCTTGAGGCCGAGGAAGTCGAACTTCACCAGACCGGCCCCCTCGACATATTTCATGTCGAACTGGGTGACCGGCATGTCCGAGCGCGGATCGCGGTAGAGCGGGACGAGCTCGGCCAGCGGCCGATCGCCGATGACCACGCCGGCGGCATGGGTCGACGCGTGGCGTGGCAGGCCCTCGAGCTTCATTGCCAGGTCGAACAGCCGCTTGACGTCCGCGTCCCCTTTATACTCGGCGGCGAGCTCCGAAACGCCGTTCAGCGAGCGCTCGAGCGTCCACGGATCGGTCGGATGGTTGGGGATCAGCTTCGCGAGCCGGTCGACATGGCCATAGCTCATCTGCAGCACGCGGCCGGTATCCTTCAGCACCGCCCGCGCCTTCAACCGTCCGAAGGTGATGATCTGGGCGACCTTGTCGCGGCCATACTTCTGCTGGACGTAGGCGATCACCTTGTCGCGGTGGGTTTCACAAAAGTCGATGTCGAAGTCCGGCATCGAAACGCGCTCGGGATTGAGGAAGCGCTCGAACAGCAGGCCGAGCGCGATCGGGTCGAGATCGGTGATGGTCAGCGTCCAGGCGACGACCGACCCCGCGCCCGATCCGCGTCCCGGGCCGACCGGGATGTCGTTGGCTTTCGCCCATTTGATGAAGTCGGCGACGATCAGGAAGTAGCCCGCGAACCCCATGCCGGTGATGACGTCGAGCTCGTAATCGAGCCGCTCGCCATAGAGCTGTCGCTCTTCGGCGCTGCGTCCCTTAAGGCGCGCCTCCAGCCCCGTCCTGGCATCCCGCCGAAGCTGTTCATCCTCGTCGTCGCCGAGGCGCGGCAGGATCGGCTTGCGTTGCGGCGCGGCGACCGCGCAGCGCTGGGCGATCACGATCGTGTTGGCGAGGGCCTCGGGCAAATCCTCGAACAGCTCGGTCATCGCCGTGCTGTCCTTGAGCCACGCATCGGGCGAGGAACTGATCCGTTCGGCGCTTTCCACATAGGCCGAGTTGGCGATGCACAGCATCGCGTCGTGCGCGGCATGGAACGCGGGGTCGGCGTAAGCGGCGGGGTTGGTCGCCACGAACGGCAGGTTGCGCGCGTAGGCAAGGTCGATCAGCGCCGTTTCCGCGGCTTCCTCGATCGCATTCTGGCGGCGCGACAGCTCGATGTAGAGGCGGTCCGGGAACAGCGCCTGGAGGCGGTCGAGATAGGCTTCCGCCTTGAGCTGCTGGCCGTCGGCGATCAGCCGCGCCAGCGCCCCTTCCGCACCGGCAGTCAGCGCGATCAGTCCGTCATTCAGGCCCTCGAGCCTCGAGAAATCGACATGCGGCACCTGCTCGACCGGCCGGTCGAGATGCGCCGACGACACCAGCTTGCAGAGGTTGGCATAACCCTGCTCGTCCTTGGCAAGCAGCACCAGCCAATCGATCCCGGCGTCTCCCTCGGCCGGGCGCGCCACTCCAAGCATCGCGCCGACAATCGGCTGGACGCCCTTGGCAAAGCAGGCATCGCTGAACCGCATCGCGCCATACAGGCCGTTGCGGTCGGTTAGTGCGACGGCGGGAAAGCCGAGCTTCGCCGCACGCTGCGCGATGGTCTTGGGCTCCATCGCTCCTTCAAGCATCGTGAAGGAAGAGAAGACGCGCAGCGGGACGAACGGCTGAGTCACCGCTGAACTATGGGATTTTGGCCAGGTCGAGGGAAGCGTGCCGGCCGAACTTATCCCCAGCAACGTCAGCGGGGCGGCTGCCAGCGCCCTTCGACGATGTCGCGGATCTCGCGCATCCGGCCGACGTAAGCGTCGCCGATGCATTGCCGATTGGAGCAGCGGTCGCGGAAACGCAGGAAGCGATCGCGGGTCGACTGGAGCAGCGCGCGTTGCTCGGGCGAAGCGGACGCAAGCGCGCGGCGGTATTGCGTGGCCATGTCGACGTCGAGCGCCGCGAGGCCGCTGTCGGAGCAAACCGCGATCTCACCTCTGGTGCTGGCATCCGCGCAGTCGAAGCTCGGGCGGCCCGGAAAGGCGCTCGGCGGTCCGGGCTGCTGCGCTGCCGATTCGGACGCCGCGACATTCGCCTCCGCTACTTCCGGGGCGACTTCGTTGGCCTGCGCAGTCGCCGCCGGCTCCACGGGAGCTGCGACACGCGCGAGGGTCGCCAGCGGCGCAATGATTGCGTCGGCATTCCGCAGCAGCACCACCCTGCCGCTGCCGTCGGCCGCAGGCTGCACGGTATAATCGACGTCCGACGTCAGGCTGCGGCGTCCGCCGACCGCGGCGACTCCCGGCGGCAGATCGAGCGACAGGGAGCCCGAGCAATTGACCGCCCCGGTTGAATTGTCCGCGCTCTCCATCACCGGGTTTTCCATGCGGACGACGGCGTACGCTGACAACTTGTCGTAGGCGGCCTGGTCGCTGCCGCGGAGTTGGGCGGCGCGGCGGAACAGCTCGCGCTTGATGAGGTCGTAGGTCGCCTTGCTTGCGCAGGCCTTCTCCTTGCCGGCGCCGGCTTCGGTCGAGACCTGCGGGTTCGTCAGCTTGTCCTGGTCGCCGTTCCCGCGGCTGACGAAATAAGCGACCAGCAGCACCAAAAGAACAAGGCCGCCGATGAGCGCGATGGTGGTTGCGTCGAGCTTGCGCACGGGCTTGTGAACGTGCGTCGGGCGGTCCGGCTCCACTATTGCAGCCGCCCTTCATGCAGCCGCACGACGCGGTCCATCCGCGCCGCCAGCCGTTCGTTATGGGTCGCCACCAATGCCGCGGTTCCCTGACCGCGAACCAGTCCGATGAATTCAGCGAACACGGTGTCGGCGGTGTGCTCGTCGAGGTTCCCGGTCGGCTCGTCCGCGAGCACCAGCGGCGGCTTGTTGGCCAGGGCCCGGGCGACGGCGACCCGCTGCTGCTCACCGCCGGAAAGCTTCGACGGCCGATGCTCGAGCCGCTGCGACAGGCCGAGCGTGCCCAGCAATTGCTCGGCGCGCTCGCGCGCGGCCTGCGGCTCGGCGCCGCTGACCAGCTGCGGCAGCACGACGTTTTCGAGCGCGTTGAACTCGGGCAGCAGGTGATGAAATTGATAGACGAAGCCGAGCAGCTCGCGGCGAAGGCGCGTCCGCCCGTCATCGTCGAGCTCGGCGGCCTCCTCGCCGGCAAGCCGGATCGAGCCCTCGAAGCCGCCCTCCAGAAGCCCCACTGCCTGCAACAACGTCGATTTTCCCGAGCCCGACGGCCCGAGCAGCGCGACGATCTCGCCCGGTTGAACCGCGAGGTCGACCCCGCGCAGCACGTCGATGGTGACGTCACCCTGGGTGAAGCTGCGCTTCAAATCCCGGGTGACCAGCACCGCTTCACTCATAGCGAAGCACCTGGACCGGGTCGGTGCTGGCCGCCTTGTAGGCCGGGTAGAGCGTCGCGAGGAACGACAGCACCAGCGCGGTCACGACGATCGCGGTGACTTCGAACGGGTCCGTCTTCGAGGGCAAGTCGGTCAGGAACCGCACCGAGGGATCCCACAGATTCTGCCCGGTGATCGCCTGGATCGCGTCCACGACATTCTGCCGGAAGAACAGGAAAATCGCGCCCAGGATCACGCCGAGGACGATGCCGAGCGAACCGATCGTCACGCCGACCGTCACGAACACCTTCATCATCCCGCTGCGGCTCGACCCCATGGTCCGCAGAATGGCGATGTCGCGCGTCTTTGCGCGCACCAGCATGATCAGCGAGGAGAGGATATTGAACACCGCGACGAGCACGATCAGCGACAGCACGACGAACATCGCCACGCGCTCCACCGCGAGCGCCTGAAACAGCGCGGAGTTCATCTGCCGCCAATCCACGATCGCACCTTTGCCCTGGACCAGCCGCTGGAGCGGCGCGACGATCTCCTGCACCTTATCCGGATTGGTGGTCTGGATTTCGATCATGCCGACCTGGTCGCCGGTGAGCAGCAGCTCCTGCGCGTCCTGCATCGGCAGGAGCACGAACGCCTTGTCATAATCGTAGACGCCGATCTCGAACACCGCGCCGACCGTATAGGTGACCTCGCGCGGGACCGTCCCGACCACGGTCGATCGCCCCTCGGGGTTCCACAAGGTGATCTGGCTGCCGGGATAAGCGCCGAGCGTATCGGCGAGCCGCGAGCCGAGCGCGACCTTGCCGCTGCCTGGCGTTATCGACTTCATGTCGCCGGCCAGCACGTTGGTCATGATCGTGCGGTTCGAGCGGATGTCCTCGACTCTCATCCCGCGCACGAGCACCCCTTCGAACCGGCCGTTGGCCGTCGCCATCAGCGGCGTCTCGATCAGCGGGATTGCGGAGGTTACGCCCGGCGTCTTCTTCGCCTGGTCGGCAATCTGCTGCCAGCCTGACAACCGCCCGTCGTAACCCTGGACAACCGCATGGCCGTTGAGGCCGACGATCTTGTCGAACAGCTCGGCCCGGAAACCGTTCATGACGCTCATCACGATGATCAGCGCCGCGACGCCCAGCGCGACGGCGATCAGGCTGATGCTCGCCACCAGGAAGATGAAGCCTTCGCCCTTGCCGGGGAGCAGGTAACGTCGGGCGAGCATTCGCTCGGCGCGGTTCAGGATCACTGCTTCAGCCTTGCCAATGCGCTTTCGAGGCTCAGCTCTTCGCGCTCTCCCGTTGAACGACGCTTTAACTCGACGGTGCCGCCGGCGATGCCGCGCGGGCCGACGATCACCTGCCACGGCAGTCCGATCAGGTCCATCGAGCCGAGCTTGACGCCGCCGCGCTCGTCGCGGTCGTCATAGAGCGTCTCGACGCCCGCTTCGCGGAGCCGATCGTAGAGCGAATCCGCGGCGGTCACGCTCGCCTCGTCGTCCGCGCGCATCGTGACCAGCCCCACGCGCCATGGCGCAACCGCTTCGGGCCAGATAATTCCGGCCTCGTCGTGGCTGGCTTCGATAATCGCGCCCACCAGCCGCGACACGCCGACGCCATAGCTGCCCATCATCGGCGTCACCGGCGTCCCGTCACGGCCCGAGACCTTGAGGCCCATGGCCCCGGAATATTTGTCGCCGAAATAGAAGATGTGCCCGACCTCGATCCCGCGGCCCGTCCTCCGGTTGGCCTCGGGCAGCACCTCCCATTTGGCAACATCGTGCGTTTCGTCGGTCGCCGCGTAGGTCGAATTCACGCGGTCGAACAACCCCTGCAGCCCGGCTTCGTCCCCGTAACGCAGGTCCGACTGCTGCCAGTCGAACTGCTCATAGGCGGCGTCGTAGAAGACCTCGCTCTCGCCGGTCGGGGCAAGCACGATGAACTCATGGCTGAGATCGCCGCCGATCGGTCCTGACGCGGCCTTCATCGGCACCGCCTGGATGCCCATGCGCTGGAAGGTTCGCAAATAGGCCAGCATCTGCGTGTAATAGCTTTGCCGCGCGCCGGCTTCATCGAGGTCGAAGCTGTAGGCGTCCTTCATCAGGAACTCGCGCCCGCGCATCACGCCGAAGCGCGGCCGCACTTCGTCGCGGAACTTCCACTGGGTATGGTAGAGCGTCCGCGGCAGGTCGCGGTAGCTCTTGACCTCGTCGCGGAAGAGCGCCGTGATCATCTCCTCGTTGGTCGGACCGTAGAGCATCTCGCGGTCGTGCCGGTCCTTGATACGCAGCATCTCCGGGCCGTAGGCGTCGTAGCGCCCGCTTGTCCGCCACAGGTCCGCCGACTGCAGCGTCGGCATCAGCATTTCCTGCGCGCCCGAACGGTCCTGCTCTTCACGAACGATTTGCTCGATTTTCTTGAGCACGCGAAACCCGAGCGGCAGCCAGGCATAGATGCCCGCGGCGGTCTGGCGCACGAGCCCGGCGCGAAGCATCAGCTTGTGGCTGACGATCTGGGCATCGGTGGGGCTTTCCTTGAGGACCGGGAGGAAGGCGTGGGACCAGCGCATTGCGGCGCGCTCTAGCGGTCATTCGTCGGGACTGGCAACCGCACTGCCAGCCTTCCCCGCTGTGACCTCG
The DNA here is from genome assembly GCA_035274805.1 of Sphingomicrobium sp. Taxonomy (GTDB): domain Bacteria; phylum Pseudomonadota; class Alphaproteobacteria; order Sphingomonadales; family Sphingomonadaceae; genus Sphingomicrobium. The sequence goes on from DATENV010000319.1 coordinate 6,074, forward strand.
CCGACACAGAGTCGGCACAAACGCCACGATCAACGGATTCAGCAGTGACAATTTAAGCGAAGCGGGCCTACTCAGCATCCGTCCGAACGCATGGCCCTTGGGTCGGGTTCGGGGGACGCGGCGAGCGACTGGGGACGCTGGCCGCGACACGTCCAAGGGGGCTGACGAGCAATCGTCACGCAGGGCGCCCGGATCGCTGGTCGATCCGGGCGTTTGCTTTTGTCCTTCGCCCGGCTTTGGTGTAAGTCGGCGCTGCTCGACCGCGTGGGCCGAACCGGATCATCGTCCGTGTTGGAGGCTACGATGCGCAAACGTCTCGTCATTTCGCTCGTCCTGATCACCGCCTTGGCGGGTCCCGCTGTCTCGCAGGGCGCACAGCGCGGCGGGGTTCGTACGGAAACGCAGGAACGCCTCGCCAGGCAGGGCGACATGGACCTGATCTGGAACCTGATCGGACTCGTCGGGCTCCTCGGGCTGCTCGGCCTGCGCAAGGAGCATCCCGACGACAGCTATCATCCCGCCTCGATCGAATAAGTTTCGCTAACGCAGTTGACGGAACCCCAGAGTTGATGGGATCAGCCGCCCGCGCCTTTCGCGCGAAAACGCCACGCTTCGTAACAGGAGGAAGCATGCGCATTCGATCGACAGCGGCCATGTTCATGGCGGCCGCCCTAGCGAGTACATCGGCACCCGCCCAAGCGCCCCGCGACACCGGCGGCGTGCCCACCGAAACCCAGGAACGCGAAACCAGCGGCAATTCGGACCTGATCTGGAACCTCGTCGGCGCGCTTGGCCTCATCGGTCTCGCCGGCTTGTGGCGACAGAGCGACAACGACGGTTATACGGACGATCCGATTTGATCGGTCAGCAGGGAGGAATTTCCACATGCGCATGACAACCGCTTTTACCATTGCCACTGCGGCGCTGCTGGCAGCGGCTCCGGCAGCCGCTCAGAACACGACTGAACCGGCCAACACTGTCGACACGACCGTCAACACGGTCGATGCCAATGCAGTGGCGACGAATGATGCCGGCACGGTCACCACGACCACCGATACGACGACCGCGACGGATACGACCGCAGTGCCGGTCGATGACACAGTGGCGCCGGCTCCGGAAAATCGGGGCTTCCCATGGGGCGTGCTCGGCCTGCTCGGCTTGCTCGGCCTCATTCCACGGATGCGCCGCAACCGGTAGAGCCGTCATGATCCGGTTTGTCTGCGGGGAGGTGGCCGGCTTGAGCGGCGGCCTCTCCGGAGCAAGCGGATGAGCGACCGCGAAGTGGGCAAGTCGACGCGGCTCGTCGAAGGCGGCCGGCGCAAGGAATGGCGCCGACGCCTGGTGAATGCGCCGGTCGAGCGCGCGTCGACCATCCTGTTCGACAGCGCCGAGGAACTCCACGCCAGCAAGCCCGGCATCGGCACCTATCGTTATGGCCTGCAGGGCACCGCGACGCATTGGGCACTGGCCGAGGCGCTGACCGCGCTCGAGCCCGGCGCCGCCGGCACCATTCTCTACCCGTCAGGCCTTGCGGCCATCACCGCGCCGCTGCTTGCGCTCCTTTCGCCCGGCGACGAGCTGCTCGTCCCCGACAGCGTCTACGGCCCGACGCGCAGGTTCTGCGACACCATCCTCAAGCGGCTCGGGATTGCTCCGCGCTACTACGACCCGCTCGTCGGCAGCGGAATCGCGGAACTGATCGGCGATAAGACCCGCGCTATCCTGCTCGAAACCCCAGGCTCATTGACCATGGAGGTTCAGGACGTGCCGGCGATCTGTGCCGCTGCGCGCGAGCGGGGCATCGTCACGCTGCTCGACAACACCTGGGCGACGCCGTTGCTTTTCCCCGCGCTCGCCGCCGGTGTCGACGTCACCATCCTCGCGGTCACCAAATATGTCGCTGGTCATGCCGACCTGCTGCTCGGTTCGGCGACCGCGACCGATCAATATTACGACCGAATCCAGGCCGCGGCGTGGGACATCGGCATGGCGGTTTCGCCGGACGATGCGTGGCTCGCGTCCCGCGGCTTGAGAACGATGGCGGTTCGTCTTCATCAGCACGAGGAAAGCGCATTGCGTGTGGCGCGCTGGCTCAAGGAGCAGCCGTGGGTCGGGCGGGTGCTCCACCCTGCCCTGCCCGACTGCCCGGGCCACGAGATCTGGAAGCGCGACTTCAACGGCTCGTCGGGCCTGTTTTCGTTCGAGCTCAAGGACGCCGATGCAGCACGACGCGCGGCGTTCGTCGACGGCCTGAAACTGTTCGGCATCGGCTATAGCTGGGGTGGTTTTGAAAGCCTGGTGCTGCCGGCCGATCCCGTCAGGACGGTGTCAAAACCACCGGCGCCGAACCTCGTCCGGCTCCACATCGGCCTGGAGGACACTGACGACTTGATTGCCGACCTTGCGGCGGCGTTCGCTCAGGCCGGGCGCTCGCCGTAGACGTTGCCGGCGTCGCTGTAGCGGCAGACCAGGAACTCTTCGCGTTTGCCGACGGCGGTTGCGCAACCGACTTGCCCCGTCTTGCGCCAGATGAGCTGCGTGTAATGGCCGACGCGCTCGACGTCGCCCGAGCGGCTGTTGTCCGGGAATACGCCGGGCCGATAGTCCTTCTTCTCCGAGGCCCACAGCCCGACCATCGCTTCCGGCGAGAAGGCGCGCGGCGTGCCGGCCCATAAATTCTCGCCCTGCGGCTCCTTGTCCGCTTCGTCGGGCGAATGTTCGAACCGGCCCGTGGCGGCGAGCTCGTTTGCCCACACCCGCGCGTCGGCTGCGAGCGCTGCGTTCCAGCTGAGCGGGGGGACTCCGATCGCTGCTCGCTCGGCGTTCTGCGCCGCAAGCAGGCGGGCGTTGAAGTCGGCGCGGAAGGACGTTCCGCCAATCAGCAGCGGGCTGCTGGCGAGCAGCGCGAGCGCGGCAATGCGGTGGAAGTATTGGGACTGCACGAGCGCCTCTCTTCGAGGCGCCGGGGTACGGCGGGCAGCCTTGGTCCCCCGTTAGGAAACAGGGTTAACGCTGCACTTACGAAGTTGTCGGCGCTGGAGCCGAAGCCGGAATGACCACGACCTCGTCGCCGACGTGGGCCGCGGCGAACAGCCGTTCGGCAAAGGCCAGCGGCACTCCGATGCAGCCGTGCGTCGCCGCGCCCCAGCGGACAGTGCTCCCGTGGATCGAAACCCCGTCGTCGGTCAGGCGGAGCGTGTAGGGCATCGGTGCGTCGTAGAGCGACGAGCGATGGTCGCGCGCCTTTGCAAGGATACGCAGCTTGCCCGGCGGCGTCTGCTTGTTGTCGCCGCCGTACACGATCACCGACGTGCCGATCTCATGGCCCGCGCGGAAGACCGAAATCAATTGCGTGCCGAGATCGACGCGGATCCAGGTCGGGCCTGCCGGGATCGCCGTGTCGTTCCAGGCATAATCGCCGAATTTGAGCGGTGCTTTGACCGCGAGCAGCGACTTCACCGGGCGGTCCAGCGTCCCCGCGGCCAGCGCTTGCTGAAGTTGCGCGTTGGTCAGCAGGGTGCGGCCCTTGGCGGCCTCGGCAGGCAGTGAAACGCTTGCTGCTGGTGCCGGCGCGGCGCGATTGGCGGGTACGGTCGGCGCGGGTTCGGCCATCTGCCAGAGCCAGACTCCCGCTGCGGCAGCAGCGACAACCCCTGCCCCAATAACTGCGTACCCCGCCCTCATGTCTGGCTTACGAGCGCGCGGCTTGCGGACGTGCTTGGCGCGCGACCGATCCGATCATCGCGAATCCCAGCAACATCATCAGCCAGGTGCCTGGCTCGGGGACTGCGGGCGTAGTCGGTGTCACAGGTGGGGTGACCGGTGGCGTAACCGGGGGCGTAATGGGCGTGTCGGGCGGCGTGATGATCGCCG
>DATENV010000320.1:0-3129 GCA_035274805.1 Sphingomicrobium sp.
GGGGTCGCGGTGATGACCTTGATGACGCTCGCCGTCACCGGTTATCTCTTGCTCGCGCGAAAGCGCAACGCCGCCATCGCCGTACTCGTCGCGGTTCCGGGCGGCCTGATCCTCAGTACCCTTTTGAAACTTGCCTTTCACCGCGCGCGTCCGGATCTCGTCCCGCATGGCAGCGTGGTCTACACCGCGAGCTTTCCGAGCGGGCATTCCATGATGGCGGCGATCACCTACCTCACCTTGGGCGCTCTGCTGGCGCGGGTTCAAGGCGGCGTCCGCATCAGGATCTATCTCCTCACGGTCGCCGTTTTCATAACGGTTCTCGTTGGCGTAAGTCGCGTCTATCTGGGCGTTCACTGGCCCACCGATGTCGCTGCCGGATGGGCGGTCGGCGCGGCATGGGCACTCATGTGCTCGCTGGTGATCCGACGGCTTCAGAGACGGGGCGATGTCGAGCCGCCCAGCCCGCCGAAAGCACAATAACCGCCCTCCGAGCGCTCCGTTCTGCCGTCCATCCGCCGAGGGTCCACGGCGCGCCTTTTTTCCTTCTATCGCCCCCCCGCGATTGCTACTTTCGCGGCGCTGTCACAAGAAAAAAGGGGGAGGACATGGACGGAGTCGACCTTCATCGCGAGCTTGCTTTCCAGGCGCTGCTCTTCGCCGACTGGAAACAGACCCGTCAGATCGCTCGCGAGCCCGACCGCTATTGGGAGCGCAACAAGCTCCTCGGCTCGCATCCGAGTGTCGGCCGTGTCGATACCTACATGTTCGCCTCCGGGGTTCTGCACTGGGTGATTGCGATGAACCTTTCGCCCCAGTGGCGCGAGCAGTTTCAGCTGATCTCGATCTCGATGCAGGCCAACGTGGTGCATCAAAACTACCAGATCGGCCTCGGCCTGCGCTTCTAGCGCGTTACCAACGGTAACAATCGGACACGTATTGCAAGGTCGATCGTTGCTCTAATCCGTCTCGCTGTTCAATCTTTCAACGGAGACGGAAAATGTTCAGAGCAAGCGTCGTGGTCACCTTGTTGACTTCACTTTCAGCGATCGCCGGATGCGCCTCTCAGGCCGAGACCGTCGGCGCTGCTTCTGGCGCAGCCATCGGCGCAGCAGTGGGCGGTGGAACGATCGGCACCGTTGGCGGCGCGATGGTCGGATACGGCGCCGGCAGAGCATACGACCAGCGCAAGAACCGCTGACAATCTGCGGCGGACTGCCTTATCTTCAAGTCCGTCCGATCATGAGGCGTGCCCTATTGCTTTTGTGGGAGGCAATTAAGCACGTACAGTTACGTAGGGGGGACCATGCGAATCTACATAAGAAGAAAACTGCGGAATCGAAGCAGGGCAACGCGCGACATTGCGGCGGCATCGTATCGTCGGCTGGATCGGATGGCGATGCGGCCTGACGATAGTCTCTGGGTCGCCGCGGTGATCGCCGGCGCCGCCCTTTCCGCCTGGTTCGTTACCCTCTGGTAGCGGCGCGCCACGCGCCTGGCGGAGTGGCGCGACCTACAGGCTAGTCGTCGATCTTCGCGCCCGAAGCCTTCACCGCGCGGCCCCACACCTCCGTCTCGCGGCGGAAGAAGTCGCGGGACTGGTCCAGGTTGAACGTCTGCGCGATCAGCCCGCGTTTCTCGAGCTGCGCGGCGAAGTCGGGGGTGCTCGTCACTTTCACCACCTCGGTGTTGAGCCGCTCCACGATTGCGCGCGGCGTGCCCGCCGGCGCGGCGAACCCGTACCAGCCGAGCACTTCGTAGCCGGGCACCGTCTCGGCAACCGTCGGAATGTCCGGGTAACCCTTCATGCGCTCGGCCGATGTGAAGCCGAGGATCTTCACCTGGCCGTTCCTTAAGAAGGCGTCGGCCGCACCGATGCCGTTCAGCGAAAAATGCACCTGCCCGGACGCGAGATCGGGCAGCGCCTGGCCGAAGCCCTTGTACGGGACGTGCACGAACTCCGCGCCGCCGGTGAGGCCGAGCAGGACGGCACCAAGGTGCGGACCGGTGCCGATGCCGAGCGACGCGTAGTTGATCTGTCCTGGCTTCTGCTTCGCCAGCGCGACCAGCTCGCCCGCGTTTTTCACCGGCAGGCTGCCGGTTGCATAAAGGACGTACGGCCCGTATCCGACCAACGCGATCGGCACGAGATCCTTCGCCGGATCGAACGAGAGCTTGCGATACAGCGTCGCGTTGATGGCGAGAAGCGGCGTCGCGAAGAGCAGCGTGTACCCGTCGGCCGGCGCACGCACGACGCTCTCCGCCGCGATGTTCCCTCCCGCACCCGGACGCGGCTCGAGCACGAATGGCTGCCCGAGTGCTTGCGCGACGCGGTCGGTCGACACGCGGGCAACCCAGTCGCCCGCGCCGCCGGGCGAATAGGGTGTGACGAGCCGGATCGGCTTCGCCGGGTAGCTTTGCGCCAAGGCGGCAGTCGAAACAAGAACCGCCGCGGCGATCGCGGCCAGCTTTTTCATGCGGCTAGACCGGGATCTTGAGCGCGAGCCGCGAGGTGAGCACGCCGGAGTTTAGGCCGATGACGCGCAGGCCGCCGAAGAAGCGCGCGTGCTCGATCTTGCAGCAACGGTCCATGACCACCTCGAGGCCCGCGTCGCGCGCGATCCTCGCGCCCTCCTCGCTGATGACGCCGAGCTGCATCCACAGCACCTTGGCGCCGATCTTGACTGCCTGGCGCGCGATCTCGGGCAGCTCGGAGGCGGGACGGAAGACGTCGACGATGTCGACCGGCTGGTCGATCTCGTCGACACGCGCATAGACGCGCTGGTCGAGGATCGTCTTGCCTGCGTGTGACGGGTTCACCGGGATGATGTTGTATCCATTGGCGGCGAGATAGATGCCTGCGAACGAGCTCGGCTGGTATGGATTCGCCGAGAGCCCGACCATCGCGATGTTGCGATAGGTGGAGAGGATGCGCAGCCGGTCGTATGCCGTGCCGGCGAGATTGGTGCGATCTCCTACCGCCATTTCGATCTCCTATTTCTGGAACGGCGCGCCGAATGCCTTGCTCAGCATGCTGTGGCCGCGCGGCTCGTCGGAGGCGGCCATCGCCAAGGTTTCGGTCTTCGGCGTCGCCTGCTGCGACTTCTCGAGCGCGTGGCCGAGGTCCCACAA
>DATENV010000321.1:0-2633 GCA_035274805.1 Sphingomicrobium sp.
GTTCCCCGGCCCGCTCAGCCTTGCGCCGCTTGGCCAGTGCGACCGCCCCGTGCCAGGCTTTGCGAAAGCTCGCGCCGTGCGGCGACCGGTAGAGCTTGTTCACGCCGGTGCGGTGCTTGCCCAGCTCGTCGCACGCCTTGGTCGCCGACCCGTGGACCGCCAGCCGGGCGATAAACGCCCGCTGCAGCTCGGGGGTCCATCCGCCCTTCACCTCGATTTGTCGCGGCACCGGCTCGAAGTCGAGCAAAGCGGCGATCTCGGGATCATTCGCGGGGTCCGGGTAGTCCTCGCTCGCATCGATGGGAAGGCCCAGGGGTGATACCGGCGTTGCGGCGGCCGGCTGCGCGCGTTGCGACTCGCTCATCGACGAGTGTGGAGCAAATGAAATCCAAATAGGAAAGGGGCATTAGGCTTCCGCATCGCTTCGCGCGCCGCTGCGCACGGTGCTCCCGCGGCATTAACTCACGATAGCGGCCGCGGCGTTAAGCTTGTCTCGCAAGCCATGCTTAACCGCTGGCGGCGCAAGCGAAGTTCAACGGGGGGCCTGCACAGGAGGCCCTGGTGATGGGTTTGTTCGGAAAGTCCAACGGCGGCGGGCGGCGGCGGGCGTCGCGCGAAGCGGTGCCGATGCCGGCGCTGGTCAGCACGGTTCAGCAGACCCGCATGGCGGTGCTGGCCGACGTGTCGGCCACCGGCGCGCGGCTGCGCGGCGCCAACCTGCCGGGGGCCGAGGAACCGGTCTCGGTGCGGATGGACTGCGTGCGCGCGTTCGGCATCGTCGCCTGGTCGGAGGCGGGCGAATGCGGGGTCGAGTTCGAGCCGCCGCTGCCCGAGTTCGAGGTCGAGCGGCTGCGGCGCGAGGTCAAGGTCGCGGCGCTGACCTCCGACGGGCTCGAAGAGACGCTCGCGCTGGAGGACTGGTCAAGCGGCTTCGCGCGGTGAAGGCGCCGGGATTGGTCAAGCGAGACCCAGCGGCGCCGTCAGCAGAAAGGCCGGCGACAACAGCCATTGAGAAACGCCGTTGGCGATTGCCGCAACGGCGGCATTCCCGCGTGCGAATTGGGCGCCGGCCCCGGGCAATGTCCTGGGCCGGCTCGCCAGGGTCTCCAGCCAATCGGCTGTCCCGGCGATGCCATCCTCGAGCGCCATCCTGGCGCTCACGGCCCGGCACGCGGCGTGGATTCCAGGATCGCTTGTCACCCGGGCGACCGTGCTCGCGAACCGCCGCTCGAGCTGGCGGCGGTAGAGCATTGCGGCGCAACCGAGACCGGCGGCCCGCCGCGCCTGATCCCATTGATCGCCGACGACCGGAATGACGATCTGGGGAGTTCCGGTCGAGAATGCCGCCGCCATCGTGCCAATGCCGCCGTGATGCACGAGGGCCTTGCAATGGGGGAGCAGGGCGCGGAGCGGAGCAAAGCGGCAGTATAGCAGCCGTTCGCTTCCGGGTCCGGCTGGAGCTTCGCGGCCGAGGATTATCGCCCTGAAGCCCCCGCGCGAGCTAAGCCCGGCAACGATGCGCTCGAGCTTGCCGCCCCGGTCCTCGTGGGCGCCGTAGGTGATGACGACCGGAGGCTCCCCAACCGACAGGAATCGCCGAACCGCTTCCGGAAGGTCGTCTTCGGCCTGCGCCAAGCCCGCGGGAAAACCGGCGAGCCGCGCGTTCGCCGGCCAGTCGGGTTGCGGCCTGCTGTACCAGGATGGGAACAGGCCCAGATTCAAATCCGGCGAATATGCCCAGCGGTCGAACAGCCGCCCGACGGCCGGCAAGCCGAGCGAGGCCCGGAAACCATTGAGCCGCTTCCGCAGCATGAGCCCGACATAGGCATCGGCGAGCCTCCAGATTGCATCTTGAAGGGCCTGACGGACGATCCCCGCACCGGCACGAATGACAAACCTGTGATTGTCGATCCGGCTTCGAAACGATGCCGGCGAATGGTGAACCGTGCAGAGACGAATATCGAACAGCTCGCGGGCGATCCGCGCGCCCGCCAGCCCGCTTCGCGCGACGACGACGGTTCGTCCGCTCGAATGATGGTCCCTGATGAATGCCAACAGCCATCGCATCCGGGCGTCGAAATTCTCGCGGCCCCTGGCCCAGTCGCGAACGCTGCGGCCAACGAGGGCGCCCCAGAGCCCGCCGTCTTGCTCGGGCTGCAAGGAAAAGGCGAGCGCCGGAGGGGCGGTGACTGTGGGCAGCCCAAGCGCGCTGAACTCTTCCGAAAATTCCGGCAGGGTCACCGCCAAGACGTCCTCGCCGCGCCGCAAGAGTTCCACGGCCGTCGCCTTTAATGGATCGACATCACCCCGAGAACCGATCGCCAGAAGGAGAAACCGCCCTGCCATGCCCACCGCCCTCTAACTGAAACCACGCGAACATTTGTGCGGCGGTCCCTACCTTGGTCCATGCATAAACTCGGCCCCCAAGGGGATGTTTCATCCGCAATCCGATCGACAGGCTCCAACCCCTTCTCTCGACGAGGCTGGAGCAAAAATCGCGTAGAGGGAAATCGCCGACGGCGCGGCGGGGCCGCGCCGAAAATTCGCGAGGCTTAACAAAGGCCAATCGACTCTTGGACGATTTGCGGGAATCATCCCGCGCATGGCCGACAAGGGGGGCAGTCAAGGCAGGA
>DATENV010000322.1:0-2244 GCA_035274805.1 Sphingomicrobium sp.
GATTTCTCTGCCGCTGATGATCGGCGCCGTGTTGCTGATCGGCCTGCTGATTGCATTCGCCGCGCTGTCGATCCGGCGCGGCAGCCTGCTTCGCGGTAGTGCAATCATCGTCGGCACTATCGTCGGCGCGACCGCAATGTCCTGGCTCCTCCTCGTGCTGATCGGCGCGGTCCGGCACGGCATGTTCTGGCGCGCCTACCCGCTCTGGACCCATCTCGCGGTTTATGCGGCGGCCATGTTCATCGGTGTCGCGCTGCTGGCCGCCATCGGCGGCGGTCTCGACCGGACCCGGCTGCGCCCCGCCTTCTGGTTCGTCTTCCTCATCGTGGGCGGCGCGATCGGGCTTATCGCGCCTGGCGGAATCATCTTCTTCATTTTTCCGCCGCTGCTCGCGCTCGCTGGCATGCTTGCGGCCCGTTGGTGGCAGCCGGCCGAGCGCCTGGGCTGTTACGTCGCCATCCTGGTCCTCTACGTCACCTGGGGGGCGCTGCTCGGCCTGCTCGAAGAATTGCTCAACGGCGGCCCGATGTGGGTCTTCGCGCCGCTCGCCAGCCTGCTGATCATGCCGGTCTTGATCGAAGCGCGACCCTTGATCGCCGGCGCGGGGCCGCGCGCAGGCGGCGCGGTCGCCGGGGTGCTTGCGCTCGTCGCCGTCGGCGCCTCGCTCGCCGTCCCGGCTTATTCCGCAGACCGCCAGCAGCGTTTCGTCGTCCAGCATGTCACCGACGTCTCCGGGCGCAAGAGCTGGTGGTCGATCCTCAATGATGGCGCGCCGCTGCCCGAGGCGATCGCCGGCGAGTGGAAGCGAGGCGAGCTGCCGTTCAGCGAGCGCCCGCGCTGGCTCGCCTCGGCGCCCGCGGACCCGGCGGCGAAGGCGCCCGACATCCAGCTGCTGTCGCAACTCGCCCGCGGCACCGAGCGCACGGTGACTCTGCGCCTCGCCGCGAACGGGAATCAGCGGGTCGAGCTGATCGCGCCGAAGGACGCGAGAATTCGCTCAGCCGGCGTAGGTGGTTTCGTCCGGCCGATCGACCAGAGCGAGGACGGCAAATATTTCATCGATTGCTTCGGCCGCAGCTGCGACGGGGCTGTGCTTCAGCTCACGATCGGCCAGCTCAATCCCGTCGAGTTCATCATACTCGGCACCGGGACGCCGCTCCCGACAAGCGCCGCGATCCTGCTGAAGGCTCGTCCGCGTTATGCCCGGCCGCAATACGGCCGCGACGAATCGATCGCCTTCATCCGGCGTCGCCTCTGACTCAAGGCAGCGCGATCATCACGTGACCGAGCTTCCACAGATGCTCGAAATAGCGCCGCGCGAACTCGTCGCGCTCGTCGCGCGCCATCTCCTCAAGCGCCGGCACTTCGATGATCTCGGCAATCGTGCGCGTGCCGTCGGCCCCGTCGAGCACGAATTGCTCAAGCTCGCTGCACCTGAACTCGACAGGGCCGCGCTCGAACAAACCCGCCCCCTTGCGCGACAGGCCCGGCGCTGGATGCGGGGTGAAGCGCCGCCAGTCGCCGTGCTCGAAATCCACCGTCGCAAGGTCGGCATTGGCATGCCGGACGGTGCACATGTGCATGCCGGTACTGAGCCGCAGCATCTCGACCGCCGCCCAATGCTCGCGCGGCGGCAACGGATCGACCGCGGCCGCGACCCCCGAATCCGGCCCCCAGGCGCCGTTGCGCCAATATGGAAAGTTATCGAGCCAGTTCTGGAAGGCGAGGCCGGCGCCTTCGATCAGGTCGAGCAGCTGCGGCACCGTGTAGGCCCGATCCTGCGGGTGCAGAAAGGTGTCGACGATCGCCGCGTCGTGCTTCAATTCATCCGCGGCGCGGATGTAATCCTGCGCGTAATGCCGGCCCGGCAACTCGGTGATGATGCGGCGGACCTGTGCCACCCCGTCCGGACTTTGCTCGATCCCGATCCGGCGGAACGCCTCCTGCAGCATATAGACGCCGGTGCGCACGGTCTGACCATAGAGCATCAGCACCATCACTCCGTCGGGCGCGAGCACGTCGCGCAGCGCCGCCAACCCCGCGCCCGGATCGGCCATATGATGCAGCACGCCCGTGCAGAGGATGACGTCGAAGCGATCGCCGATTGAACCGACGTCGAGCAAATCGCCTTTGAACAGCCTGAGGTTCGCCAGCCCGTGCCGCTCCTGGAGGAAGCGCTCATGCGCGAGCGACGCTTCCGACAGGTCGATTCCCATCACTTCGTCATCGGGGCTCATGTACGCG
>DATENV010000323.1:0-4063 GCA_035274805.1 Sphingomicrobium sp.
TCGACGAGCTGTGCCGCGAATTGCGCGACCTCGCCGCCGAGGGCGACATGGTGATCTGCATGGGCGCCGGCGACATCACCAAATGGGCTGCGGCACTGCCTGACGGCATTTGCGCGGTGCGGGGCGCCAGATCCCCCCTCCCGCATGCGGGAGGGGATGGGGGAGGGTCTTCTTGAAGGATAAAACCCTCACCCCGACCCTCTCCCGCGTACGGGAGAGGGAGATGCCGACCGTCCGGGGGCGCTTGACCCCCAACGCCCCGCTGGCGCCGCTGGTCTGGTTCAAGAGCGGCGGCACCGCCGAATGGCTGTTCGAGCCGGCCGACGAGCACGACCTGATCGGCTTCTTGCGCGAGGTCGACCCGCAGGTGCCGGTGATGGCGCTCGGCCTCGGCTCCAACCTGATCGTCCGCGACGGCGGCGTGCCGGGCGTCGTCATTCGTCTGGGCAAGCCCTTTGCCAAGATCGAGCAGGTCGATGAAAATACGCTCCGCTGCGGCGGCGGCGCGAGCGGTATCCTGGTGTCCTCGACCGCGCGCGACAAAGGGATCGCCGGGCTCGAGTTCCTGCGCGGCATTCCCGGCACGGTCGGCGGCTTCGTGCGCATGAACGGCGGCGCCTATGGCCGCGAAGTCAGCGACATCCTCGTTTCCGCCCGGCTGGTGCTGCGCTCGGGCGAGGCGGTCGAATGGCCGCTGGAGAGGCTCGGCTACACCTACCGCCACAGCGACGTGCCGGAAGGCGCGGTCGTGATCGAGGCCGTGTTTCGCGGCACTCCCGGCGACCCCGAGGCGATCGGCGCCGAGATGGATGCGATCGCCCGCGCCCGCGAGGAATCGCAGCCGCTCCGCGGCCGCACCGGCGGCTCGACGTTCAAGAACCCGCCGGGCCACAAGGCGTGGGCGCTGATTGACGCCGCCGGCTGCCGCGGCTTTCGCATGGGTGACGCCCAAGTCTCGGAAAAGCATTGCAATTTCCTGCTCAACCTCGGTAGCGCGACAAGCGCGGAGATCGAGGCCCTGGGCGAGGAAGTGCGGCGCCGCGTCGAGGCGAAAACCCACATCACCCTCGAATGGGAAATCCAGCGGGTCGGCAAGCAATGAACCGGGATCTTCACGTTGTCGTCCTGATGGGCGGCTGGTCGAGCGAGCGCGAAGTCTCGCTGACCAGCGGCCGCGGAGTCGCCGCAGCGCTGCGCGAGCGCGGCTGGTCCAACGTCAGCGAGCTGGACATGGACCGGGACGTCGCGGTTCGCCTTGCCGAGCTGAAGCCCGACGTGGTGTTCAACGCGCTCCACGGCACGCCGGGCGAGGACGGCACGGTCCAGGGCATGATGGACCTGATGGGCCTCAAATATACCCACAGCGGGCTCGAAACGTCGGTCATCGCGATCGACAAGGAGCTCACCAAGATGGTGCTGGTGCCGGGCAGCATCCGCATGCCCAAGGGCCGGATGGTCGACAGCGAGAGCATCTATCGCGAGGACCCGCTCGCTCGGCCTTATGTCCTGAAGCCGGTCAACGAAGGCTCGTCGGTCGGAGTAGCGATCGTCACCGACGACGGCAATTACGGCAACCCGATCGGCCGCGACGTGCCGGGCCCGTGGCACGAGTTCGATCAATTGCTTGCCGAGCCGTTCATCAAGGGCCGCGAGCTGACGGTCGCGGTACTCAACGACGAGCCGCTCGCCGTGACCGAGCTCAAGATCGACAGCGGCTTCTATGATTACGAGCACAAATATACCGATGGCCGGACCGAGCACGTCTGCCCGGCCGAGGTCCCCGACGAGATCGCGGCCTCGATGCTGGACATGGCGCTGAATGCCCACCGCCTCCTCGGCTGCAAGGGCGCCTCGCGCTCCGACTTCCGCTGGGACGACGAGCAAGGCGAGGCCGGCATTTATCTGCTCGAGGTCAACACCCAGCCGGGCATGACCCCGCTCAGCCTGGTGCCCGAACAGGCGAGGCTCAAGGGCATCAGCTACGGCGAGCTGGTCGAGCGCCTGATCGCGGAGGCGCTTCAATGAGCGCCGCGCACGTCCGCCGCGGCAATGCCGGCCGAGCGAAGCCCCGCAAGAAGGTCGCCAAGCGCCTGCCGGTCGTTCACGCGCGCGCCAACAAGGTCGCCGGCCTGGTCTTCGCAGCGTTCGTCGTCGCCATCCTCGTGGTCGTGCTCGTTGCGCTCGACATCCCCGCCAAGGCCGAGCGCGCGGCGGGAGCAGCGGTCGGCAAGGCCGGCTTCACCGTCAGCGGCTACCAGATTGTCGGCATCAACCGCATGGACCGCGGGCTGGTCGACGCGGTGGTCAATGAGGAGCTGAAGCGCGCCGCCGACGAGGGCGGCTCGGCCAAGGCGCCGCAGGCGCTGGTCGACGTGTCGGCGATCCGCCGCCGCCTGCTCGGCTATGGCTGGGTCAAGGACGCGCGCGTATCGCGGCGCCTGCCTGACACGCTGGTGATCGACATCGTCGAGCGCACCCCCGCGGCGCTCTGGCAGAGCGAGGGCCGCCTCGCGCTGATCGACCGCGAGGGCGTCGTCCTCGACCGCGTGCCGATCGACAAGATGCCCGACCTGCCGCTGCTGATCGGCCCCGGCGCCAATCGCCAGGAAGAGCAGCTCGGGCGGCTGATGGCCGCGGTGCCGACCTTGAAGCCCCAGCTCGCCTCCGCGACCTGGGTCGGCGGCCGGCGCTGGGACCTCAATTTCCAGTCGGGCGAGATGGCCGCGCTGCCCGAGGGCGAGGAAGCGGCCAAGGCGGCGCTGACCAAGTTCGTCCGCCTCGACAAGCAGACCGGGCTGCTCGGCCGCGGCATCGTCCGCTTCGACCTGCGCGTGCCGGGCAAGATGATCGTCCGGCTGCCGCGCGCGCCGGGCGAGCCGATCGCGCCGCCGGCCCCGCCGCCGCAGGAGGGCTAGTGGCGCAGGTTGCCGACCAACCGTTGATTGCCGCCCTCGACATCGGCTCGTCCAAGGTCAGCGCGATGATCGCGCGCCAGGACGACGAGGGCCGGCTGACCGTGCTCGGCACCGGCCAGCGCGAGAGCCGCGGCGTCAAGCGCGGCTTCATCACCGACATGGCGGCGAGCGAGTTCGCGGTGCGCGAGGCGGTCGAGCTTGCCGAGCGCATGTCGGGCCTCACCGTCGACGACGTGTGGGCGAGCTATGGCGCCGGCGGGCTGGTCAGCGACGTCGCCAATGTCGAGGTCGAGCTTGGCGGTCATCCGGTCGAGCAGGCGGACATCAACCAGCTGTTGCAGGCGGGCAAGGACGCGATCGACAAGAACGGGCAGGTGGTGCTTCACGCCCATCCCGCGCTTTACACCATCGACCGCGCGCAGGGCGTCCAGCAGCCGATCGGCCTCCACGCCAGCCGGCTCGGCGTCGACATCCACGTGATCGCCGCCGAGCCCTCGCCGCTGCGCAACATCGACACGGTCATCCGTCAGGCCCACCTCGGCGTGCGGGCGATCGTCGCCTCGCCGATCGCCGCCGCGCTGGCGTGCCTCAGCGAAGAGGAGCGCGAGCTCGGCGTCGCGCTGGTCGAGATGGGCGCGGAAGTGACCAATGTCTCGCTGCACTACGGCGGGATGCTGGTCGGCCTGCGCTCGATCCCGCTCGGCGCCAAGGACATCACCAACGACATTGCCGCCGCCTTCGCGGTGCAGCGCCGCGACGCCGAGCGGCTGAAATGCTTCTACGGCTCGGCGATGACCAGCCCGCGCGACAATCACGAGATGATCGAGGCAACGCAGATCGGTGCCGAGGCCGGCGCCGAGCCGATGAAGCTGACGCGGGCCCAGCTGATGATGGTCATTCGACAGCGCGTCGAGGAACTGACCAATCAGGTCGAGGCGGCGCTCAAGGAACTCGGCTTCACCGGGCCGGTCGGCCGGCAGGTCGTGCTCACCGGGGGCGGCGCTGAACTCAAGAACATCGCCGACTATATGCAGGGCGTGCTCGGGCGCGCCGTGCGGGTCGGCCGGCCGAAACAGATCACGGGCCTGCCCGACGCCCACAGCGGCCCGGCCTTCTCAACCCTCGTCGGTCTTGCCTTGCTTGCGGCG
>DATENV010000324.1:0-2185 GCA_035274805.1 Sphingomicrobium sp.
GATGGTCTGCGCCGAGGCGCACGCCCCCAAGAGGCCGAGGGAGAGGAGAAGGGAACGCAACAGCCGACGCATGGCTCTCAATCGTCATGCTCGACGCGATAGCGCAAGCGCATTCGGCCGTTGGCCGGCACGGTCACCGACCACAGGAGGTTGCCGTCACGACGCGCCAGAGGCGTGGCGGGATAGATGCGCACCTCCTGCGTGCCGATCTCGGCCTCGTAAACGAGGTCGCGAGGTCCGTCATTGCTGACGATGAGCTCGTAGGTGCCGTAGGCGCCGCGCGGCCGGATCCTGCGCAGCTGGCTTCGCAGGCCGGGCGAATTCCCGATTCTCAACTCGATGCGCTCGCCGACCGCGACGTCCTCGAGAACGCCTTCGCCGACGAGGATCGGCCGCCCGGCCGAGCCGTCGAACATCAGCAGCCGGCCGGCAGGGAGAGGGACGCCAAGTCCCTCCTCGCTGCGGTTGCGGGTGATCATCAGTCGGCCGACCCTCGTGTCGTCGAAGACGTTGACCGCGTGGAAACGCTGCCGATAGACGAAAGCGACGGGGATGCCGGTCCGCTCCAGCAGCGCCACCTGCTTTTGGCCGTTGGCGGCGACGGTGACCGGCACAGGGATGCGGTAGAGCTTGAGGTCGCCAAGATTCTCCTGCCGCGCCTCCACATAGCGTGCGCCGGTAATTCGAATATCCTCCGCGCCTATCACGGTGACGGGCGATGCCGATTCCAGCATGGCCTGCCTCCCCTCCCCACGACCCTCACGACTTCGATCGGGGAAGATCCAATGCGTTCTCGCCTGGGGCCAGCAGTTCATGTGCAGCTCGCGCACCTCGAGAGGCTGCACGTTCACCGGCTCGCGATTGGGCCTTCCGGCCACGGCCTGCGTGTCGGCATCGACGAAGCGAGTCTCGTCATTGCTGGCAAGCGTCAGCCAGGCGAACAGGTCGATGCGCGACCCGTCGCCCGAAAGGCTTGCGATATAATCGGCCTGCCAGTCGAAGCCGCTTGCGATGTAGGAAAGGGTCAGGGTCGCAGTGACCGGCTCGCGGCTGCGAGCGCGGACGGACAAGGTCGGCCGGGCCGACAGGCCAGGCGGGACCCGGTCGTAGATCAAGGTCTCGGGCAGCCCCGTGCAGCGCAATGCCTCGATGCCCTCGGCGGTCTGCAGCACCACGGCTCCGTCGACGCCGCTTCGGATCACCGCTTCCTGCTCGCGCGTCGCGCCGGTGGCGCTCGAGGTGCGGCGGAGCATGACGCGCCGGCCCAGAGACCGGTCGAGCAAGGTCCCCGGCGAAAGAAGATAGGCGTCGCGATTGCGCTCGATCAGGCCTTCGGGCAGGCCGCCGAGGATCGCGCTTTGCGGGACGAGGCCCTCCGCGACTCCTTCGAACCGTATCTCGCTCTCGCCCGCCGGAATGGTCAAATGGCGGGTCTCGCTGATCAGCGCATAACCCTGCAGCCAATTGAGGTTGAGACCATCCGAGGCCTCCCGACGCGGGTCGCGATAGACGGTGACCGCGACCCGATCTGGACCCTGCGAGGTGACGATCGTCTGCGCGCCGGCCGGCGCGAATGCGGACAAAGCGAGGAGGAGGAAGGCAAGGCGGCGCAGGCCCATGATCAGTCGGTGTCGATGGTGCGATAGTCGAGGCTGGCGCTGGCGTTGGCGGGCACCGTCACCGCCCAGAGCGGCCGGCCGTGGCGGCTGGGCAGCCGTTCGCGCGGCCGGAAGCGCTGGCGCTCGTCGATCACGAACTCCGCCTCGTAGCGGACCGGCACGGCGCGATCGTTGGTCACGGTGAGGCGGTCGTCCTCCCAGTTGCGGCCCGACCTCGTTTCGTCCTCGTCCGCATCGATGCCCTCGGCGTCGCCCATCCGGATCTCGACATCCTCGCCGACCGCCAGATCGCCGATCGTCGCTTCGCCGAGCAGCATCGGCCGGCCGTTGGCGGCTGCCGAAAAGAGCTGGACCGAGCCGGCCGGCAGCGGCACGCCGAGCCCCTCCTCCGTGCGGTTGCGGGTCACCAGCAGGCGCCTCGTGTCGTCGACGCCGTGCCCGGGATCGACCCGGCTGCGGTAGACGAGCTGGGCGCGGACAGCGGGCTGCTCGAGGAAGGCGACCTGCTTCTGGCTGTTCGCGGCGACCGTAACCGGCTCGGGAATCCGGTAGAGCTTCACGTCGCC
>DATENV010000325.1:0-2851 GCA_035274805.1 Sphingomicrobium sp.
CCGACGAGCTGGGCACCCTCGGCGCGCGCAAGCAGAAGCTGAAGCCGTTCGGCGGCCAGCGGTTCGTCATCGGCAATCAGGACACGCAGCGCGTTCGGCTCAGCCATTCATCTCCACCGGCATTGTTAGCGAGACCTTGTACCCGCCGGCGGTCATTGGGCCATAGCGGCAACTCGCCCGGGTACCCCAGCGCGCTTCGAGGCGCTGGCACACGTTGGCGAGGCCGAGGCCGGTTCCTTCGTGGGTGGCGGCGGGGAGCTCGTCCTTGCCGCCATGCTTCAATCGGTTGCTGATCTCGAGCACCATGCGATGGTTGTCGAGGTGGCGTGCCTCGATCCGGATGACCACCGCCTTGCGGCTCTTCGACACGCCATATTTGATTGCATTCTCGACGATCGGCTGGAGCAGAAGGGCAGGGAGACGCGCCTGCTCGAGCTCGGCCGGCACGTCGATCTCGACCGTCAGCCGGTCGGGGAAGCGCGCCATCTCGATGTCCAGATAGAGCCGCTGGAGGTCGATTTCCTCGGCCAGGCTGACATCGGCGCTCGGATCGAGCGACAGGCTGGTGCGGAAGAAGGTGGACAGCGCGAGCAACATGGTCTCGGCGCGGTCGGTCCGGCCGGTCATGACCAAGGAAGACAGCGAGTTCAGCGTATTGAACAGAAAGTGGGGATTCACCTGATAGCGCAGCGCCCGGACCTGAGCGGCCTGTGCGGCGCTTTCCGCGTCGGCGAGCCGTCGCTGTGCCCCCAGCGCCGCGGCCTGTGCCTGGTTGGCAATGTAGAACGCGCTCCAGCCGATGAAGAAAAACAGCCAGGTGACCGCGATGTCGAGCGCGTAGCGGACGCGCTTCATCGGATCGAGCTCGTGGACCTTGGGCATCGTAAGCACCAGCGGCTCCTGCGCGGTGCGCTCGATCCGGATTTGGTTGCCTTGTTCGACGACGGTGAAGCCTTCGCGGGCCTGGAAACGGAATTCCTCCCGGCTTTCGCGCATCCAGTCCTCGGACATCACCACCAGTCCGCCAAGGATCAGCGAGCCGAGCACGCAGCTGACGCCGGCGGTAATCGCCTTGCGGCGGATGTTGTTGCCGCTGCTGAGCGCGCTGATCGCGAGGTAGATCAGGCAATTGATGACGATTCCGATGCCGACCACGAGCAGCTTATTCTCGAGCATCGTCCACGGGTCGGAGCCGAGGAACGCCCGCGCGACGACGGTTATGGCATAGAACGCCCAGAAGCCGACGATCGACTTGAGCGCAAAGGGCCAGTCGCTGAACCGGGTCCGCGTCCTTGGGGGAGGCATCATGAGCATTGGTACGGTCATGTCCCAAAACTCCATCCGAGCAAACCGCCGCTTGCCCATTGGCAGAAGCGCCGGTGCAGCCGGTCGAAACGCGCGCCAAGGAACGCGCGCGCGCCTCCGCTCGTTTCCGCGCTGCAATGTTTACGGGATGGAGGACCGGCTGTGAATGGACCGAAACGCGATGAGGGTGCGCCGCCGCCGGTGATTTCCGCGCCGCCGGAACGCGAGCTCGAGCGCAAGCTCAAGAAGCACCCGGAAGATTCCGACGCCAAGGCCGACGTCGGCAGCGATGAATCGATGGATGCATCGGATCCGTCAGCAGCTACCCAGCCGGGGCGATCCGACGAACCAGTTCCGTCGTCGGGATTCCCAGAATAAGTAACGGGGCCGTCACAAAAACGCATCGCCGTTGCAAATATTCAACAATCCACAGTTTTCGGATTGCTGGTCAATTTCTAGCCTAGACGCGCTGACTCCCCTCTGATTCAATCTGAATGGGGGGTGGGACTGTGGTTAAGCAATACGCAACCATCTGCGCCGCATGATCCCGCCAGGGTAAAAGGAGTCGGGTTCATGATTACGCGGACCAGCCAGCCGGCCAGCGGCGCGATGCTGATCTCGGAGATGAAGGAGTTCGCGGGCTTCTCCAAAGCCACGCAGCGCTATCTCCGGCGGTCGCTCGATGTTGCCTATGGCCGCCGCGACCCGATCGAATGCTGGGCCCGCGACGAAGGCGAAGCCGCCTCGATCCGCGCCCAGGCCCGCCTCTACAAGCAGCTCGACCATCTGCGCCTGCAGGTGCCGGACGACAGCGGCCTCGACATGATCGAGCCGTTCGTCGGCATGCTGATCACGCTGAGCGCGTTCGATCTCGGGCAGGACCGCTTGCCGAATTTCGCCGCGTACCGCTTCCTCTACGAGCGCCTGATCGGCGCTTCGGCGCGGCCGTGGCTGCCGGCCGCGTTCTGCGCCGCCGCGGCGCTGCCGCACCTCCACCCCGATCGCCGCCGGACCTTGCTCCAGTCGATCAGCGAGAGCGCGGCGACCGCGCCCGGCTGGTCGAGCCGCGAGCCGGTGTTCTGGCCGGAGTGGGTCGAGAAGGTCGACCTCAAGGCCGCTGCCTAGGCGCTAGCCCCTGGCGCTCTCGGGCGCCTTCACCGACGGGAAGATTTTCGCCAGCTGCCGCAGACTCTCCGCGGCATTCTTGTGGTGCACGAAGATCACGCCAGCGGCTTCATAAGCCTCCCGGTGATTCTCCCGATCGTCGACCAGCACATCGCCCGGACGCATGTGTTTGTGCTTGTCGCGCGCCATGCAGGTGATGATCGGCACGCCGGGGAAATGCGCGGCGGCCCATTCGACCTTCTGCGGCGCCGCCCAATTGCCGAGCGGCAAGCCGGTGAGGATCGTCGGCTGCAAATGCTTGACGGCGTCGAACAGCAGCCGCGCGTCGGGCATCTCCGGCAGGCTCCCGTAGAAGTTCTCCGCCTTGGCCAGCCGCTTCCAGAATGTGCCGCGGCCATGCTTCGCTTCGAACGCGCGGGGA
>DATENV010000326.1:0-4540 GCA_035274805.1 Sphingomicrobium sp.
GCGATCGGCTGCCCGATCAGCGAGAGCGGTGAGGACCGGATGGCGGTCACCGCGCGGCTCGGCGCGTTCAAAACGTCGATGCTCCAGGATGTGGAAGCCGGACGCCCGGTCGAGCTCGAAGCGCTGCTCGGCGCGCCGCGCGAAATTGCCCGCGCGCACGGCATCGACACGCCCGCGCTCGACCGGCTCTACGGCGTGACGAAGCTGATGGCCGACAGCCTGGGACTAGGCTGAAGCGACCACGCGGCCGACGCATTCGCCGAAGCCGATCCGCACCGCACCCTCACCTTCGCACCACGCCTTGAGCGTGACCTCGTCGCCGTCTTCGAGGAAGCTGCGGGTCTCGCCAGACGTCAGCTGGATCGGCTTCTTCCCGCCCTGACTGATCTCCAGCAGCGAACCGAGGCCGCCCGCGCTCTCGGTCGACAGGGTGCCGGTGCCGATGAGGTCGCCCGGCTGCAGGTTGCAGCCGTTCGAGCTGTGGTGGGCGACGATCTGCGCGGCGCTCCAGTACATCGCCGCGTCGGCCGAACCGCGCGACAGGATGTGCGGCGCCATGCCCGCGTCGCGCATTTTCTCGGTCGTCAGCGTGGCCTCGAGCTGGATGCCGAGCCCGGCGGTATCAGGATCGGCCGAATGGTCGAGATAGGGCAACGGATCCGGATCGCCGGCAGGCCGGGGTAGCATGGGTTTGCGGAACGGCGCGAGCGCCTGTGGGCTCACGACCCACGCCGAGATGCTGGTCAGGAAGTTCTTCGCGAGGAACGGGCCGAGCGGCTGATATTCCCACGCCTGGAGGTCGCGCGCAGACCAGTCGTTGAGCAGGCAATAGCCGGCAATTTGCTCGCCGGCTTCGGCAATCGGGATCGGCGATCCAAGCTCGTTGCCGGCACCGATCCAGATTCCGAGCTCCAGCTCATAGTCGAGACGCCGGCTGGGCCCGTACTCGGGCGCATCGGCGTCCGGCGCCTTGCGCTGCCCGCTCGGGCGAATCACCGGCTCGCCGGACGCTCGGACCGAGCTCGCGCGGCCATGGTAGCCGATCGGCACATATTTGTAGTTGGGCAGCAGCGGATTGTCGGGCCGGAACTGTTTGCCGACATTGGTCGCGTGATGAATTCCGACGTAGAAATCGGTGTAATCGCCAATCAGGCACGGCACATGGAGCCTGACCTCGGTCTGGCCAACCAGCTGCGGCTCGACGTCGTCGCGATATTTTTCATCGGAGAGCAGCTCGATCAGCCTTAGCCGAAACGTCCGCTGTGCTTCGGGGCCGCGCGCCAGCCAGCCGTTGAGCACCGGCTGCGACAGGTCCGCGCGCCAGTCCTCGTCCAGCAAATCGGCGATGCCGTTGAGGTCGAGGACGTAATCGCCGATCGCCACCCCGGCGCGGCGCCGCCGCTCGCCGACCGAGAAAATGCCGAGCGGCAGGTTCTGGATCGGGAAATCGCTGTCCTGCGCGCTCTCGCACCAACTCGTCAGCGCGGGGTCATTGCTGGCGTCGATCATGGCAGCCTGGCCTTGGGAAAGCCGGTCCACGCCTGATCATAATCGGGCTGTGCCCGATCGAGCGCATATTGCGTCGGCCGGTACGGCCAGCAGGTCTCGACCATGAACGCCATGCTTCCCTCGATCTTGACCGGCTTGAGCTCGGCCTCGCTCGCCTTGCGCCAGCTGTCGAGATCGGGACCGTGGCCGCTCATCAGGTTGTGGAGCGACAGGCCGCCGGGCGCGAAGCCCTCGGCCTTGGCGTCATAGGCGCCGTGGATGAGGCCCATTGCCTCGCTCATCACGTTGCGGTGGAACCACGGGGGGCGAAACGTGTCCTCTCCGACCATCCATCGCGGCGGAAAGATCACGAAATCGGCATTGGCGCGGCCGGCGACGTCGCTGGGGCTGGTCAGCACCGTGAAAATCGACGGGTCGGGATGGTCGAAGCTGACCGTCCCGATCGTGTTGAAGCGCGACAGGTGGTAGCGATAGGGCGCGTAATTGCCGTGCCAGGCGACGACATCGAGCGGCGAATGGTCGAGCGTCGTCGTCCACAGCGACCCGAGCGATTTCTGGATGACTTCGGTCGGTTCGTCCCGGTCCTCGAACCAGGCCACCGGCGTCTCGAAATCGCGCGGGTTGGCGAGGCCGTTCGAGCCGATCGGGCCGAGATCGGGCAGCCGGAGCGGGAGGCCGTGGTTCTCGGCGACATAGCCGCGGCTTTCACCATCGACCTCGACGCGGAACTTCACGCCGCGCGGCACAACGGCGACGGTTCCTGGGGCGACATCCAGCCGGCCGAACTCCGTGACGATGTGAAGCTCGCCCGACTGCGGGATGATCAGCAGCTCGCCGTCGGCATCGACGAACACGCGCCGTTCCATCGATTTGCCGGCACGGTAGAGATGTACCGCGACGCCCTCGAGGTCGGCGGGATCGCGATTGGCGAGCATCGTTACCATGCCATCGACGAAGTCGGCGCCTTCCGGGAGATCCTGTGGCGGGTCCCAGCGCAGCCGGTTCGGCGCCAGCGGCTCCTTCACGGTCCCGGGCGCGAACAGCGCCGCGCCCTTGTAGCGAACGAACGGCCGATGGTCGGCCGTCGGCCGCATCCGGTACAACCAGGAGCGCCGGTTCTCGTGCCGCGGCGAGGTGAAGCTGCTGCCCGACAGCTGCTCGGCGTATAGTCCGAATGGCGGACGCTGCGGCGAATTGCGACCGTGCGGCAACGCGCCCGGCACCGCTTCGGTCTCGAAATGCCCGCCGAACCCCGTCAGATAGCCGGTCGTCATGCGCGCCGGTTAGAGCCTCGCGCCCCCACAATCAAACCGCGCCAATCAAACGGGCGCGGCCCTCGAAGGACCGCGCCCGCGCGGCGGACAGGGACTCGCAACCCGTCCGCCCCCGAGCTGACCCTCTCCGATCAGCCGTTGTTGACGTTGACGTCGATGGAATTGGGGACGTTGATGTTCGTGGACTTGCCGCCCAGTCCGAGATTGTCCCGGAAGATGTAAAGAAGCACCAGAACCACGATGATCAGCAGCACGACGGCAAGTACCCCGCCGCCGCCACCGCCGCCGGTTTCCACCACGGTCGTGCGCTCCACGTCGTCGCGATCGTCGGCCATTGGAAACTCTCCCTGTTGTTACCTGTTGTTGCGGCGAAACGAACGAACCGTGGCGGGCGCGGTTCCGAGCAAAGGATTCGGTATGAAATGGATGATCGCGCCGCTCGCCTTGTTGGCGGCGGCGGGCTGCCAGCAGGAAACCGCATCGACATCGAACACGGGTCAGGACGAGGGCGCGCCGACGAAGATCGCGCAGCCGGCACCGACAGCGAACAAAGCCGCAAACGTGACGCTGCCGGACAAGCGCACGCCGCTCGCCGAGCCCAAAGGGGCGATCGACCCCAAGAGCGTCGAAGCCGCTGGACAAGTCGTCCAGCACTATGGCGCGCTGATCGAGCAGGGCCACTTGGCCGAGGCCGCGAAATATTGGGGCGATGCCGACGCCGCGGCGGCCTTCGCCAGGCAACTCCAATCGCGCGGTCTCAGGCATTTGGAAATCGGCGATCTCGGTCAACCCGAGGGCGCCGCCGGATCAATCTATGTGAACATGCCGGTGGTGTTCTACGGAGGAGACAAGCGAAACGCGGCGGACGTCATCCTGCGCCGGGTCAACGATGTGCCGGGATCGACCGAAGCGCAGCGCCGCTGGCACATCGAGCGGATCGAGTGGAATGGCTAATCAGCGGTCTCGTGGTGGGTGACTTCGCGATGCGGGAAGCGGTCGCGGATGCGGGTATTGAAATAGACGCCCTTGGCGAAGGCGCCGCGGAAGGCGTCGGCGACCTCGTGCGGCACGCCGGAATAGACATATTTGCGCCCGGTCGTGAACTCGACCCACAAATTGCCTTCCATCTCGTCGTAAACGAAGCGGCGGATGACGGTCGAGGGCATGAAGCGCGTAACGCTTCAGGCGGCGTCTGGAGCCGCCACTCCCGAGCGATCTTTGCGCATCGCCGCGGCCATGCCGCCGAGCGCCAGCACCGCGCCGGCGAGCGTGAGTCCGGTCCACCGATAGTCTTCGAATGCTGTCGAGAAGCCCATCGCGATGATCGGCACCAAAACGCTCGAATAAGCGGCCTTGGCGGGGCCGATTTTGCGGACCACCGGATAATAGAGGCTGAAGGTCAGCACCGACGCGAACAGTGCGAGATAGATTAGGCCGAGCCAGTAGGACGGGCGCGGATCTAAGGTCGGCGGTCCGGTCATCGCAAAGGCGATGATGCCGTCGATCAGCGCTCCCGCGGCCATCGACCAGGCAAGCAGGCCGAACAGCGGAAAACGGCGGATCTCAGGGCGCGCCTGGGCGACATTCGCGATAGCAGCTCCGAGCATGCCGATCAGCGTCAGGCCGATGCCGGCCGCGATCTGGCGGCCGTCGGCGGGATGCTCGCGAACCTCGTGCAGGAATAGCAGGGCGATGCCGCAGACCGCGACCAGCGAGCTCCACACGAAGCGCCTGCTAGGGCGATGACCGAGCAGCGC
>DATENV010000327.1:0-12106 GCA_035274805.1 Sphingomicrobium sp.
ATGTTCGGCTACGGCAGCTTCGACAAGGTCGTCGCCGTTCTCGACGAGCTGTTCAGTCGCAACGATTATGTCTGCGGCAACCGCTTCACCGCGGCCGATGTCTATGTCGGCTCGCAAATCATGTTTCCGCTCCAGTTCGGCATGCTTCCCGAGCGCGACAGTTTCGTCAGATACCGCGACCGGCTGCAGGCCCGCGACGCCTACAAGCGCGCGACGAAGATCGACGAGAAGATCATCGCCGAAACCCAGCCGGCCCAGCCGCAACCCGCCTGAAGCTCAATCGGCGGCCGCCAGCGGCTTGATCGCCGGCGCGTTGATCACGCTTCCGTCGGGCTGGAATTGCGAGCCGTGGCACGGGCAGTCCCAACATCGCTCGAACGGGTTCCAGTGAACCAGGCAGCCGACGTGCGTGCAAGTCGCGGAACGCTCGATCAGTGAGCCATCCTCGTTCCGGTAAGCGGCGACCTTGCTCGCACCGCGTCGGACGATCGCGCCCTGCCCGGCCTTGAGTTCGTCAACCGACGAAACCTCGCCGCCGGTCACATAACCGCTCAGATTCTTCACATCGTCGATGCGCGCCCGGACGAAGTCGCTTAGGCTTGTCCGCGCCGTGATCTTGCGCGACGGGTCGAGCACGTCGGCGAACCGTGCCTTCTGCCCGAACAGCAACGCAGCAATATTGAGCGCGCCGGCGACGCCATTGGTCATGCCCTGACCGCTGTCGCCGGTATGGACGTAGATGTTCTCGTTGCCCGGGTTCCGGCCCGAAAACGGCCGGTAGTCGGCGGGCTCCATAACCTGGCCCGACCAGCGGTAGCGGATCTCGCCGAATGACGGGAAACGGTCGCGCGTCCACCGCTCGAGCGACGCGATCCGCTCATCCATGTCCGTCTCTTCACCAGTGCGATGATCCTCGCCGCCGACGATGAGCAAATCTTTGCCATCGCCGAGCGGCTGCAACCGGACATAATGATAAGCGGTGAGCGTATCCCAAACGAGCGCGTCGGGAACCGAACCCTTCGGGACGGGACCGGCGATGACGTAGGTGCGCATCGGCACCTGCTTGGTGTGGATCGCGACCTTGTCGTTGACCGGCGAATTGGTCGCGAACACCGCCGCCCGGGCACGAATGCGCGGCCCGCGATCGGTCTCGACGACCACTCCGCCATCCTCTTCCCGATGATCGGCGTAGGCGATGCTTCCATGAATACGGCCGCCGCGGCCTTCGATCGCTCCGACCAGGCCCCGGACATATTTGAGCGGATGGAACCGGGCCTGGTTCGCGAAGCGGAGAGCGCGCGTGCCCTTTGGCAGCCGGACCGGCGCCTCGTCGGTCCACTCGACCTCGACGCCCAATTGCCTGCACGCGTCAAATTCCTTTTCGAGATCCTGCTGATCCGCAAGCTCGGCGGCCACGAGATATCCGTCGAGCCGGCGAAAATCGGCCTCGATATGCTCGTCGCCGCAGACGGTCTCGATGCGGTTGATCGCCGCGACCTGGCTCTCATGATAAAGCCGCGCCTCGTCTTGCCCGGCGACGTCGATCAGGATGTGGTAATAGTCGTCCAGCTCGCTCGCCAGGTGGGCGGTGGTGCGCGGCGTCATGACCCCGCCGATCGTCTCCGCGCGATCGATGACGATCACCTTCCAGCCGAAGCGCGCCGCCTCGTAGGCCGTCGACAGGCCGGCGATTCCGGATCCGACCACCACCAGGTCGCATTCAGCGTCCTCGCCGAGCGGCGGGCGCTGCTCGAGCCCCACATCCTCGTACCAGAAGCTGCTCGTCGTCACGCGGGTCAAACACGCCGACGCGTTCGGACGTTCCCGGCCCCGCCCGAGCCAAACTTATTGCCGCGCCGGTAACCTTTTCCCTTTGAACGGGCTTAACGCCGACTCGGTTAAACCTGATTTCGCACCCAGCCTTACCCCCCGGGTGTTTGCACAAGACCGGTCCTGCCCTCTTCCGCTAGACCCAACGGGCAGGACCGGGAATTGCCCTACTGAACGAGTGACCAGAGACGCGTAAGAAAAGGGCCGCCGGATCGCTCCGGCGGCCCTTCTCTTTTGCCCTTGAGCAGCTTCTAGCGGCGGTCGCCCATGAAGCTGAGCAGGAACTGGAACATGTTGATGAAGTCCAGGTAGAGCGTCAGCGCGCCGAGGATGACCGTCTTGCCGGCCATCTCCGTGCCCTGGACATACAGGTACATGCTCTTGATCCGCTGCGTGTCGTAAGCCGTCAGGCCCGCGAACAGCAGCACGCCGATCGCGCTGATTGCCAGCGCCATCGCGCTCGATTGCAGGAACATGTTGATCAGCATCGCCACCAGGAGGCCGACCACGCCCATGATCAGGAACGTCCCGAACACGCTGAGGTCACGCTTGGTCGTGTAGCCGTAGAGGCTCAGCCCCAGGAAGGCCGCGGCGGTCGCGAAGAAGGTCTGCGCGATCGACTCGCCGGTAAACACCAGGAACAGCGTCGACATCGACAGGCCCATCAACGCGGCGAATGCCCAGAACAGCATCTGCAATGTGCCGGTCTGCATGCGATTGGCGCCGAAGCTCATCGCGAACACAATCGCGAGCGGCGACAGCGTGACGATCCAGCCGAGCATGCTCATCCCGCCATTCGGGCTCATCAGCACCTGGGCAGCGTATGGAGCGAACAGCAGGGCGACGATGCCGGTCAGCAGCACGCCCGATGCCATGTAGTTGTAAACCGAAAGCATATACGACCGGAGGCCCACATCGCGGGCCGCGCGCGGGACGCCTACCGTGGCGGCATTCACGCCGGTCGTTTGCGGGTCTTGCCAGTTGGCCATCGTATCTCCTCGTTGCGCGGGCGAAGGGCCCGTTCGCTGGTGCAAATATCGTGGATGCGCGAGGGGACTTCAAGCGAAACACGACAAACGGCCGACTTGCTGAACAACCGTTCATAAACGGGCAAGTTAACGGCATTGCCGATTGGCGTCGCCAATGCGACAGTGAAGCCATGCCGGAGGGCGCTGCAGCGGCCCGCCTCAAGCGGATTGTCCGCATCGCCGCGCTGGCGCTTGCGGCGTCGTTCACGATCATGACTTCCACGGTCCAGGCTCAGCGATCGCAGCGATCCCCGCGAATCATCGTCGTCGGGGATCTCCACGGCGACCTTCAGGCGTGGCTGACGATTGCCAAGGCGGCCGGAATCATGACCGCCGACGGCCATTGGGCGGGCGGATCGACGACGCTGGTCCAGCTCGGCGACATCTCCGACCGCGGTCCCGACACGCTCGCGATCATCCGCAGCTTGCAGCAACTGCAGAAAGAGGCGCCGCGCGCCCGCGGCACTGTTTACGTCGTCCTCGGCAACCATGAGGCGATGAACCTGCTCGGCGACAATCGCTACACTACGGCGGGCGAATATGTGGCGTTCGTCGACGACCGCTCGCCGGCGCGCCGCGAGCGCGTGTACCTCGCCAACCGCAAACAGCTCGAGTTGGCGGCGCGGGCGGTCAATCCCAGGGTCCTGCCATCCGAAGTGCGCGATCAATGGCTGGCGAAGACCCCGCTCGGCTGGGTCGAGCATCGTCTGGCGTGGGGGCCGTCGGGCGAGCTTGGCCGATGGGCGGCGCGCAACCCCGCGATTCTCAAGCTTGGCGACACCCTCTTCGCGCATGGCGGGATTAGCGCCGAATATGCGCGCCAGCCGCTCGATGCGGTCAATGCGCGCGTCGCCGCCGCGATGGCCGCGGGCGACGACAGCCCGGCCTCGGTGCTGACCGACCCGCTTGGCCCGCTGTGGTACCGCGGGCTCATCGTCGCCGATCCAGAAGCACAGGCCGCGCGCGCGGCCCTGACTGCAGCCGCGCCGCCGCTGCCGCCCGACCAGGAATTGTCGGCCGTGCTCGCGGCTTATGGCGCCAAGCGGTTGGTGGTCGGCCACACGCCAAGCCTGAGGGGGATCCAGATCAGCCCCGACGCGCGGCTCGCGCGCATCGATACCGGCAATTCGCGATATTATGGGGGGCCGCTGAGCTGGCTCGAAATCGTCGGCGACCGGATGATTCCGCACACCGTTCCGCGATCGCCGTAGCTGGAGGAGGGGGCCGATGAGACCGTTGTTTGGCTTGGCGGCAATTGCGGCCGCGAGCTCGGCCGGCGCCGCGCAGCAGGCGACGCCTTTGTTCGCCAGCGACGCGCCGATCCGCGTCACCATCCAGGGCCCGATTGCATCGCTCGCGTCCAATCGCGCAGAAGTCCCGCGTCCGGCGACCATGACGGTCGATGGCGTCGCCTACCCGATCACGCTTTCTCCGCGCGGGATCACGCGCAAGACCAGCGACATCTGCGACTTCCCGCCGCTCCGCGTCCAGCTCACCGGGACAGCGCCGCCGGGCTCGCTGTTCGAGCGCCAGCGTCGGCTCAAGCTCGTCACGCATTGCAAGCGCGCGGCCGATTTCCAGCAGAAGGTGCTGCTCGAATATGCCGCCTACCGGCTGTACAATCTGATCACGCCGCTGAGCTTCCGCGCGCGCCTTGCCAACATCGATTATGTCGACGCCAATGGCCGGCCTTTCGTGTCGCGCGTCGGTTTCTTCATCGAGGATTTCGACGACGTCGCCAAACGCAACGACATGCGCGATGCGCACATGGGATCGCTGGTGCCGCTCGCGCAGATCGACCCACAGGCCGGCGGCCGCATGGCCGTATTCGAATATATGATCAGCAACTACGACTGGTCGATGCGCGCCGCGCCCAAGGGCGAGGAATGTTGCCACAACGGGCGCCTGCTCGCCGGCGGCACGAACGGCCTGCTGACGCCCGTCCCTTATGATTTCGACTATGCCGGCCTGGTCGACGCGCCTTATGCGACACCGCCCGAAGGGATCCCGGTGAGCAATGTTCGCCAGCGCAACTATCGCGGCTATTGCGTCCATCTCGCGCAGGCGCGCACCGTCGCCGCACAAATCTCACCTAGACGCAGCGAGTTCATCGGCCTGTTCGCGACCATCCCCGGCCTCGATCAGCGCAGCCAGGCCCGCGCGGCCTCCTACATCCAGGCCTTCTTCAACGACGTCGACAGCGGCAAGATCTTCAAGACCTGCGTCAACTAGCCGTCATTTCTTCTTGTCGGGCTCGGGAGGCGCCGCTTCGTCGAGCCCGTCGTAATCGGCGAGATACCGCTTCATGCCCTTGCGCTCGCCATATTCGGCCATCCACAGGAACGTAAAAGCATAGTTCATCGCCGCGGTGACGACGGCGGCAAGCTCGATCGCGCCGATCCCTGCCGACAGGCCGATCGAAACCGCGAGCAGGATGAACAAGGCATCGCCCGAGCTCTTCAGTGAATTCCTGAAGCGCACCGCCCCGGCAATGCCCGCGAGCGAGAACGCCAGCGCCAGCGAGTTCTGGACGATGATGACGATCCCCGTCACCACCATCGGCAGCAAGATGATCGTGTTGACCAGCGACTGGTCGTACTCGCTGCCGCTGCGCACGGTCATGTACACCCAGCTCACCGGCAGCGAGCAGATCAAAGCGCCGACGATCGCGACCGACAGCCAGAACAGGCTCTCGCCGAAATTACCGACATGTTCGGCGCGGATCGCCTCGCTCGCCTGGAGCGGGTTCTTGGCCGGCTGCGAAATCAGCTGCTCGACGCCGCCGACCGGCAGATAGCCGCGCAGGTCCGGCCAGATTTTGAGCGCGATGACGATCACCAGCGCAATGACCAAATAATAAGCCGTCAGCTGGATCAGCAGCCTTCCTGCACGCATCGTCGATCCCCCATTCGAGCGCCCGCGGGCGCGGTTCACTTCACATTGGTCAGTGACGGCTCACCTTGCGTGATCCGGACCGGATAATTGGGCAGCGGCTGGAGCACGCCGTAGCGTTCCCTGAGCGGCTCGTTGGAAAGCGGCGGCCACGGCACTTCGGCGAGCGGAAGCTCGGTATCGGGCAACCGGTCGAGCAGGTCGCGAAGCAGCGTCAACCGGCCAAGCGCCTGGTCGTTGAAATCGACCAGGGTCCACGGCGCGAAATCGGTGTGCGTCGCGGACAGCATCATCTCGCGCGCCTCGGTGTAGGCGTCGTAGAGCTTGCGCGCCTTGAGATCGATCGGCGACAGCTTCCAGCGCTTCATCGGGTTGTTGAGGCGGTTTTGGAACCGTTCTTCCTGCACCGCCTGGTCGCAGCACAGCCAGTATTTGAACAGCAGGATGCCGTCGTCGACCAGATGGCGCTCGAATTGCGGGACCGCGTTCAGGAAGTCCTGCGTCTGTTCCTGCGTGCAAAAGCCCATGACCCGCTCGACGCCGGCGCGGTTGTACCAGCTGCGGTCGAACAGAACGATCTCGCCGCTCGCCGGGAAATGCTCGATGTAGCGCTGGAAATACCATTGCGTCTGCTCGCGCTCGCTCGGGCTCGGCAACGCGACGACCCGGCATTGGCGCGGATTGAGCACCCGCGCGAACATGTCGATCGACCCACCCTTGCCCGCCGTGTCCCGGCCCTCGAACACCACGATCAGCCGCTGGCCCGTTTCGGAGATCCAGCGCGCCATCGCGCTCAGCTCCTTGGCCATCGGCTTCAGGAGCTCGAGATATTCTGCCTCCGTGAGTTCGGTCGTACCGCTCATCAGCGCCCCCTGCCGAAGGGGTTGTTGTTGCATGTGCATCGGCGGATTGGAACCACCGAATAACGCTGAGTAAACTGGTCGCGTGAAACTCGCCGACACACTCCTGCGCTGGGCGCTGACCGCGACCTACCAATTGCTCAGGGCCGGCTGGTTCTTCCGCCGTCCACGGACCTTCGGCGCGCACGCGCTCGCGTTGACGCCCGAGCGCAAGCTGATCCTGGTCAGGCTGCGCTACGTACCCGGCTGGCGGCTGCCGGGCGGCGGTCGCAGCAGCACCGAAGACCCGGCCACCGCCGCCTTGCGTGAGCTTCGCGAGGAGATCGGCATGACCTCGCACGGTGCCGTCCGGCTCGCCGCCGAGCTTGAGCAGCGCCCGCACCACCGCCGCGACCTGGTCTCGCTACTGATCGTCGAGGAGGTCCGTTACCGCCCGCGCTGGTCGTGGGAAATCGAACGCATCATCGAAGTCTCGCTCGACAACCTGCCGCCCGACCTCGCCCCGGTCGCCGCCGAATGGATCGCGGCGCTGCGAAAGCACTTGTAGCGCCATGCACCGACTGTTCGTCGCCATCCGTCCGCCAGACGACATCCGCGACCTGCTGATCGACGCGATGGACGACAGCGCCGATTTCCGCTGGCAGCACGACGAGCAACTCCACCTGACGCTGCGCTTCGTCGGCGAGGTCGAGCGCCCGGTTGCCGACGACCTGGCCGACGCGCTCGTCCGCATCCGCGCCGAGCCGTTCCAGCTGCGGATTACCGGCGTTGGCCGCTTCGAGCAGCGGAGCGGCGGCGCGCTGTGGGCCGGCGTTGAGCCTAAAGCCCCCGTCGCCGCCCTCGCCGCGAAGGTCGAGCGCGTCTGCTTGGCCGTCGGGCTCGAGCCCGAGCGCCGCGCCTTCCATCCGCACATCACGCTCGCGCGCTGGAAGGGCCGCCGCAGCCGCGAAGTCGCCGACTATCTCGAGCGCAAGCGCGGCCTCGTCTCCGCGCCGTTCGACGTCACCGAATTCACTTTGTTCGAAAGCCATCTCTCGCGCCACGGCGCGCATTACGAGGAGGTGGCCAGTTATCTCTTAGGGCGATGACGAAAAGGGGAGCCGCTTGCGGGCGACTCCCGCTCCCGTCTCTGACACTCACCAGATGCGGACGCGTTTGTCCGGCGGAATGTAGAATTTCGAATCCGGCGTGATCTGGAACGCGTCGTACCACGCGTCGAGATTGCGCAACGGGCCGATGATCCGGAACCGCCGCGGGCTGTGCGGATCGGACGCGACCTGCGTCTTGATCGCATCCTCGCGCTGCTTGCCGCGCCACGCCTGGGCGAAGGCGAGGAAGAACCGCTGGTCGCCGGTCAGCCCGTCGACCACCGGGGCCGGCTTGCCGTTCAGCGCCATCTTGTACGCCTCGTAGGCAACTTCGAGGCCCGACATGTCGCCGATATTCTCGCCCATCGTCAGCGCGCCGTTGATGAACACGCCGGGCGCCGCCTCGTAGGATGAATATTGCTTGCCGAGCTCGTCGGTGAGCGCCTTGAACCGCGCCGCGTCCTCCTTGGTCCACCAGTCGCGCACGGCTCCGGTCTCGTCGATCTTGCGGCCCTGGTCGTCGAACCCGTGCATGATCTCGTGGCCGATCACCGCACCCGCGGCGCCGTAATTCACCGCGAGGTCGGCAGCCGGATCGAAGAACGGCGGCTGCAGGATACCGGCCGGGAAAACGATCTTGTTCTCGAGCCCGCCGTTGTAGGCGTTCACCGTCGCCGGGCTCATCGCCCATTTCTTGCGATCGACCGGCTTGTTCAAATCCTCGAGCTGATAGGCCCACTCGAACGCGGCGCTGCGCTTGACGTTGCCGTACAAATCGTCGGGCTTGATCACCAGCTTCGAATAGTCGCGGAACTTGTCGGGATAGCCGACCATCACGTCCATCTTGGCGAGCTTGGTCAGCGCCGCCTGCTTGGTCGCGGCGCCCATCCAGCTATTGCCCTTGATGCGCTTGGCCGCGGCCTTCTTGAGGTTGGCAACCAGCTCTTCCATCTGCGCCTTCGACTGCGCCGGGAAGTAGCGGTCGACATAAGTCTTGCCGAGCAGCTCACCGAGGCGGTTGTCGACCTCGCCGATGCCGCGGCGCCAGCGCGGACGCAGCTCCTTCGCTCCGCTCAGCGTCTTGGTATATTGGAACTTGCTGTCGACGAACCGCTTGGACAGGTAGTTCGAAGCCTGGTCGGCGACCTTGAAGCGCTGCCAGGTTTTCAGCGTCTCGAGCGGCGTCTTCGCATAGAGCGCGGCCATCGCCTTGACGGCCGTATTGTCGCCGACGATCAGGTGCGGCGACATGACCTTCGACTCGCCGAGGTAAGCGGCCCAGTCGAATTGCGGCGCATAGGCCTTGAGCTGCGCCAGCGTCATCGGGTTGTTGAGCTTGTCGATGTCGCGCAGGTCGGCCTGCGGCCACGAAATTTTGGCAATCTCGGTCTCGAATGCGAGCACTTGGTCGGCAGCTGCGGCGGCGTTCGGCGTGCCGGTCATTTCCAGGGTGCGCTGGATGTACGCGCGGTACGCGTCGCGCTGCGTCTTGTACTTGTCGGTCAGGTAATAATCGCGGTCGGGCATCCCCATGCCCGCGCTGAACACCCCGCCGATGTTGATCTCCGGGTTCGCGAAGTCGGGCAGCACGCCGACTCCGAACAGGGTCGATCCAAGGTCGCCGTTGGACTTGGCCATGAAG
Organism: Sphingomicrobium sp.; assembly: GCA_035274805.1. Taxonomy (GTDB): domain Bacteria; phylum Pseudomonadota; class Alphaproteobacteria; order Sphingomonadales; family Sphingomonadaceae; genus Sphingomicrobium. The sequence continues at coordinate 9,341 of DATENV010000327.1, forward strand.
CTGGTGAACTCGGCCTTGGTCTTGATCGCGTCGACGAGCGCGAGGTCGGCCTTGAGCGGCGCCGCGTCGAGCTGCTCGAGCCGCGCTTCGTCCATGTAGCTGGCGTAGAAGGCGCCGAGCTGGCTGTCCTTGGGCGCGCCCATCACGATCGCGCGCAGTTGCTCCTGGTTGCGGTCGGCGAGCTCCGAGCCGACGCCGTTCTGCGACTTGTCGGCGGGAATCTCGTTCGTATCGAGCCATTTGCCGGCGGCGTAGCGCTGGAAGTCGTCGCCCGGCTTCACCGACAGGTCGCGGGTGCCGATGTCGACGCCCCAGGTCCCGAAGCGCACCACCTTCGGCTCGGACGGGGCCGGCGCCGCCGGCTGCGCCGCCGCGGGCATTCCGTAAAGCGCGCTGCACGCGAGAAACATCGCGGCAAGACGCGCCGCGCGGCGATACGAACGATGACTCATGACAACTCCCCCAAGCGATTGATTTGGCGAGGCTAGTTCGGGCAGCGCGACAAATCCAGCGAGTCCGCATCGACGAAGCATCCTCTGGCATCGACCGGTTGCGGATCGAGGCGCCGAACCCATGTTGTCGAAAGCGGCTTTGGAACTCGAAGATCCAACCGCGGAGCTTAGTTTGACGACTTCGCGTCCGTCATTGCGGTCAACAACGCCCGCCGCTGCTGATCCGTCTGGCGATCCATCGGCATTCGATAAAGCGCGGTCAGGAAGGCATAGTCGCGACGCGTAAGCCGGCGCTCACCGTCTTGCCTGAAAAGGGAGAGGATCGATCCGGTCGGTGAAGCACGAAGCTTGATCTCAGCGAGGCCAACCAGCGTTGCATAATCCACGATCGATTTCAGGCGAACGCCCTCCGCGCGTCGTACATCGATCACCACCGTGGCGGACCGAATGGCACGGACGGCTTGGGTGCTCGTCAGACTTGAGCCGTAAAGCGATAGGTTTCCTAAGCGTCCGATCGGCAGCATCGTGACGTTATTCCCTTCCATTGCTGCGCCGACGTTCGGCAGATCGGCTGCCGGAGTACCATCTCGCGTGCGAAACTCGGTATGATACCACCATCGCACCGGAGCTTCGGTTTGCTCAAGCGCCCGGGCGTCGACGGAATTGGGGACACCGCCAGACTTTAGGATTCGGCGGACTACGCGTTCCGGTCCGTCGGTAAACGAGACCGCAAAGTTAGGAGTGCAGCCTTCTTTTGCGAGCGGCGCCCCGACCTCACGAATAATCTCACGAATCTGCCTCTCGACAATCGCTGAATTTTCTCTGCTAAGCCCAATTGCACGCGGGCAGATTGGATCGAACCAACGGGAAGCCTGCTGCTCGCCGACGACGATCCCGAGCGCCTTTAGATAGGACTGCGCCTGTTCTCTCTCATGTCCCGGCAAATCTCCTGTGATGACGATCGTGTCAGCCGGGGCCGATTGAGCGAGAGCAGCAGTAACGGGAAGACCAGGCACTAATCCCGCCCACAAGATCAAACCGAAAGTTAGCCGCATGCGGAACGCTCCCATCGAACGGCGATACGAAAATAGCAACGACCGGCGCACTCCGCGGTCACCGACCTGAGCACCATGGCGGCAAAGGGCTGCTCAAAAGCAACTGATCGGTGGCTATAGAGTGTTTCGACCACGCTGGTCGCGAAAACATAGCGCCTCTCGCTGATTGCGAGTTTCCGAGCTCGTGTTCAGTAACAGCAGTTGTCATACGCAGCAACGGAACGGAATTCTGCGAGCTTACTGTCTGTTTTGGGGCGGGCCCGGCAGGCTGGCAATCGGCATCAGCGCACCCATATTACCGAAGCCGCGTTGACCGTCGGCTCAACGAGCACTACCACTAGAACATAAACGGAACGAAGCGCCTCAAGATGCTGACCCATATCTCCGTCCGCGGCGCGCGCGAGCACAACCTCAAGGGCATCGACGTCGACATCGCGCGCGAGAGCCTGACGGTGATCACCGGGCTCAGCGGCTCGGGCAAGTCGAGCCTCGCCTTCGACACCATCTATGCCGAGGGCCAGCGGCGCTACGTCGAGTCCCTCAGCGCCTACGCTCGCCAGTTCCTCGAGATGATGCAGAAGCCCGACGTCGAGCATATCGACGGCCTCTCGCCCGCCATCTCGATCGAGCAGAAGACCACCAGCCGCAACCCGCGCTCGACCGTCGCCACCGTCACCGAGATCTACGACTACATGCGCCTCCTCTGGGCGCGCGTCGGGATCCCCTACTCGCCCGCGACCGGTCTCCCGATCGAGGCGCAGCAGGTCAGCCAGATGGTCGACCGGGTGATGGCGCTGCCCGAAGGCAGCCGCCATTATTTGCTCGCGCCGGTCGTCCGCGGCCGCAAGGGCGAGTACCGCAAGGAGCTCGCCGAGTGGCAGAAGGCGGGCTTCCAGCGCGTGCGCATCGACGGCCAGATGCATGCGATCGAGGAAGCGCCCGCGCTCGACAAGAAGTACAAGCACGACATCGAGGTGGTGGTCGACCGCATCGTCGTCCGCGAAGGCATCGAGGCGCGCCTCGCCGACAGCTTCGAGACCGCGCTCAAGCTCGCGGAAGGGCTCGCCTTTCTCGACCCGGCCGATCCCATCCCCTCCACTTCACGGGAGGGGAAGAGCCGCGCCAGCGGCGAAGGGGTGGGGCCGTCCGAGCGCGGCAACCCCCACCCCGACCCTTCCCCCGAGGGGGAGGGGAAACAGGGATTCAAGCTCGACTATGCACCCCCCGGCCGAATCGTCTTCTCCGAGAAGTTCGCGTGT
>DATENV010000328.1:0-2111 GCA_035274805.1 Sphingomicrobium sp.
TGAGGCGATTGGCCTGTTCGACCGGATGACGGACGCTGAGATCGATGCCGCGCGGTCGTGGCTGGTGACCGCGCCCACCTATCGTGCCGCGCTCGAGCGCCTGGGGCAGGGACGTGGCTAGCGCTCCTTTGGAACCAAAACCCGTGCTCGGGCGCCTCGACCTCGCTGGCCGGTTGATTTCGGCCGACCCGGAGCTCGAAACATTGCAGCGCGAGGCCGGCTCGGCGCTCGGCGAGCCGCTTGCCCTCCCGCAAATCGCGGCGGTTGCCGAGCTCGCGCGAAACCTCGGGACGGCGGTGTCGCGCCCCGCGCTGGCAGCGTCCATCGATCATGACATCGAGCTGTGGGTTCACGCCCGGCCCGACGGCGACGAGATCGCGCTGTCACTGGAAGGCTGGACCGTTCGCGCTCCGGCCGGGCCTCGGCTCGCGGCGATCCTCGGCGGCTCGACCGACGCGGAAACCGGCGGCGCGCGCAACGAATGGGCGACCGATGAGGAACTGCGGATCATCTCGCTATCGTCCGACCTTGCCGATCTGCTGGGCGTCGATACCGGGGACGTCGCCGGACAGCCGCTCACGCGCATCCTGCGCTTCGACGAGGACGACGCCGGCGAAATGCCGCTGATCAGCGCGCTCGCCGCGCGCCGCGGCTTCACCGGGCAGCATGCCCGAAGCCGTACCGGCGAAGGCCGCGCGGTCGTGCTCAGCGGTGACGTGGTGACGGCAGCGGACGGCAGCTTCGCGGGGTTTCGTGGCTCGGTGCAATCGACCGGCGCTACAGGCTCGGCAAGCACGTCGCAGGCGGATGCGTTCGACATCGCGCTCGATGAGGTCCTGCGTTCGCCGCTCGACCGGATCATCGAAAGCGCCGAGCGCATCGTCGAGCGTTCCGAAGGGCCGCTGCGCAGCGACTATGCGAGCTACGGCAGCGACATTGCCGCGGCGGCGCGCCACCTGCTCTCGGTGCTGTCATCGATGGGCGACCAACCGGCGCGCGCACCCGCCGCAATCGATCTGACGGCGCTTGCGGCCGAGGCGGTCGTCATGCTCGATTCCTCGGCCGAGGAACGGAACGTCAGGATCGAGACGGAAGGCGACGATTCGCTTCCGGCCAAGGGCGAGGAGCGGGCCGTCATCCAGATCCTGGTCAATCTGATCGGCAATGCGATCCGTCACTCACCGGAAAACGGGCGGATTCGTCTCATTTTCTCGCGAGCGGCGGACAATGCATCGGTCTCGGTCAGCGATGAGGGGCCGGGTGTCCCCGCCGCCGACCAGCAGCGGATCTTCGAGCGCTTCGAGCGCGCGCACGAAAAGGAGAGTGGGACAGGCCTAGGCCTGGCAATCTCGCGCCGCCTCGCGCGCTCGATGGGTGGCGACGTGACCCTCGACAGCCGACCCGGCGAGGGCGCGCGCTTCACCCTGACGCTGCCCGCCGCCTAGCGCTTTTCGACCGGCACGTACTCGCGCTGCGCCGCGCCCGTGTAGAGCTGGCGCGGTCGGCCGATCTTCTGGTCGGGATCGGCGATCATCTCGTTCCACTGCGCGACCCAGCCCACGGTCCGAGCCAGCGCGAACAGCGCCGTGAACATGTCCGTCGGGAAGCCGATCGCGTTGAGGATCACGCCTGAGTAGAAATCGACGTTGGGATAGAGCTTCTTGTCGATGAAATAATTGTCGTTGAGCGCAATGTGCTCGAGTTCCTTGGCGACTTCGAGCACCGGATCCGAAATGTTGAGCTCCTTCAGGACCTCGTCCGCCGTCGCCTTCATCACCTTCGCCCGCGGGTCGAAATTCTTGTAGACGCGGTGGCCGAAACCCATCAGCCGGAACGGGTCGCCCTTGTCCTTGGCGCGCGCGATATATTCGGGGATGCGCTTCACATTACCGATTTCGCGCAGCATGTTGAGCGCCGCTTCGTTGGCGCCGCCATGGGCCGGGCCCCAGAGGCAGGCAATGCCCGCGGCGATGCAGGCGAACGGGTTCGCGCCCGAAGAGCTGGCGAGCCGGACCGTCGAGGTCGACGCGTTCTGCTCGTGATCGGCGTGGAGGATGAAGATCCGCCGCATCGCATTTTCGATGATCGGGTTGACGACATAGGGCTCGGCG
>DATENV010000329.1:0-2540 GCA_035274805.1 Sphingomicrobium sp.
TCGGGATAGATCTGCTTGGCGGCGCAGAAATCGAGCATCTCCTGCGTCTCAGGGATGCCGCCGATGGCCGAGCCGCCGACCGCGCGGTTCCACCAGATCAGGCTGGCGCCGACGAAACCCGGCATCGGCGTCAACGCGCCGACAATCACCATCCGGCCCGAGCGGCCGAGCAACTGCAGGTAGCCGTCGATCTCGTGGCTGACGGGGATCGTGTTGAGGATGAAGTCGAAGCGCGTCGCCGCTTCGCGCATGTGTGAGGCGTCGGTGGAAATGATCACATCGTGCGCGCCAAGCTCGCGCGCGTCCTGGCCCTTGCTCGGCGTGGTTGTGATCATGGTGACGTGGGCGCCAAGCGCAGCACCCAGCTTTACGCCCATGTGGCCGAGGCCGCCGAGGCCGACCACGGCCATCTTCGTGCCCGGCCCGACATCATATTGGCGCAGCGGCGAGTAAGTGGTGATTCCCGCGCACAGCAAAGGCGCGACGCGGCTAACGTCCATCCCATCCGGGACCTTGAGCACGAAATGATCGCGAACGACGATATGGTCGGTGTAGCCGCCCTTGCTGATCGTTCCGTCATCATAGTCGGCGCTGTTGTAGGTCTGGACGCAGCCCTTGCGGCAGAACACTTCCCAGCCTTCCAGGCACTGGTCGCACTCCATGCAGCTGTCGACCATGCAGCCCACCGCGACGGTATCGCCGACGCGGTGACGCGTGACTTCATTGCCGACCGCCGTGACGGTGCCGACGATCTCGTGTCCGGGGATGACCGGGTAGCGGCTGCCTCCCCAATCGTTGCGCGCGGTGTGCAGGTCGCTGTGGCAGATGCCCGCGTAGGTAATCTTGATGGCGACATCGTCGCGCCGGAGGGCCCGGCGCTCGAACTCCATCGGCCGCAGGGGCTGGTCGGCCGCGTCGGTCCCCCAGCCTTTGGCCGTGGTCGGCCCCGCGCTCGGTTGTGTCATCGTGCCGGGTTCTGCCGTCGTTGCCATGTCTCTCTCCTATCGCGCTCGTTCCAGGACGCGCTGGGCCTGCACAAGGTGCGGGCGATCGACCATCTTTCCGCCGACCGACAAGACTCCCGCGTCGGGATGTGCCTCGAAGGCGGCGACGATCTCTTCGGCATGGCGCACGTCCTCATCAGAGGGCGAGAAAGCGGCGTTGATGATCGGCACCTGCGCCGGGTGGATCGCGAGCTTGCCGGTGAAGCCCTCCCGCCGAGCGGCCTCGGCTTCGGCGCGTAAGCCCTTATCGTCCTTGAAGTCGGCGAAGACGCCGTCCACCGGTTGGACGCCGGCGGCGACGGCGCCCGCAAGACACAGCGAGCGGGCCAGCCGGTAGGTAAAGCTGAGGCTGCCATCCGCGTCGGTCTTGGACGACGCGCCAAGCGCGGCCGAAAGGTCCTCGGCTCCCCAGCTCATCGCGGCCAGCGGCGATTTCGGATCACGGTAAGAGAGCAAGCCGAACAAGCTCGCCGCGGTCTCGGTGACGATCGCGTGGATCGGGATGTTGCCAGTGCGGTGCGCGAGCTGGACGACGTCTGCGCCGCTCTCGGCCTTGGGCAGGACGATCCCGTGCACGTCGGACACGCCGATCAGCTTGAGGTCGTCCTTGATGAATTCGCTGCCCAGCGGATTAATCCGCACCCACCATTGCGGTCCGCCCTCGCGCGGCACCAAGCCCTTCAGGATGTCGCGGGCGGCGGCCTTCTGGCTTGGCGCGACGCTGTCCTCGAGATCGAAGATCACGGCGTCGGCCTCGCTGTCGAGCGCCTTGGCGATTTTCCGCTCGCTGTCGGCCGGGACGAACAGCCAGGAGCGGGGGTCGGTCATTGTGGGCGCTTCTGGAGCAGCGCCGTTCGCGTGCATTCGCAGACCAGCTCATCGCGCTGGTTGAAGCTGCGGTGAGCCCAGGTGACGATGCCGGCATTGGGGCGGGACTTGCTCTCGCGCACGGCGACGCACTCACTTTCGCTGCGGAGCGTGTCGCCGGCGAACACGGGGTTAGGGAAGACGAGCTTGTCGTAGCCGAGGTTGGCGACCAGCGTTCCGAGCGTCGTGTCGTGGACGCTGACGCCCACCATCAGGCTGAAGGTGAAGCAGGAGTTCACCAGAGGCTTGCCGAACTCGGTCCTGGCTGCGGCCTCATGGTCGAGGTGCAGCGGCTGCGGATTGTGCGTGAGCGTGGTGATCAGGACGTTGTCGGTCTCGGTGACGGTCCGCGTAATCGCGTGCTGGACGCGATCGCCGACTTGCCACTCGTCGAAATAACGCCCGGCCATGGCTGCTCCCTAGGCAGGCAACAGTAGCTCGGCAACCGCTTCGGTGATCGCGTCGCCGTCGAGCCGGTAGGCCGCATAAAGTTCTGCGAGGCTGCCGGTTTGGCCGAACTTCTCGACGCCGAGCGGCGCGACGCGCTGGCCGCGTACGCCGCCGAGCCAGGACAGCGACGCGGGTGCGCCGTCGGCGATGGTGACGAGGCCGGCACTCGGCGAGAGCCGCGACAGCAGCCGTTCGATATGGCTGCCCTTGCGCTGTCCC
>DATENV010000330.1:0-5653 GCA_035274805.1 Sphingomicrobium sp.
GACAGGTACATCGCGACCTGGCGCGGACGGGCGACCTCGCGGGCGCGGCGGGCCGAGGTCATCTCGGCCTTGCGGATGCGATAGTGCTCGGCGACCTGCGTCTGGATTTCGTCGATCGAGATGCGGCGCTGGTTGGCGCGAAGGACGTTGGCGAGCACCTCCTCGACGAAGGCGACGTCGATCGGGCGGCCGGTCATCATCGCATAAGCGCCGATGCGGTTGAGCGCTCCTTCGAGCTCGCGGATCGAGCTCGTCACCCGGCGCGCGAGGAAGTCGATCACCGGCCGCGGCATGTCGACGCCGGGCAGCGCCTCGAGCTTCGAGACGATGATGTTGAAGCGCAGCTCGTAGTCGGCCGAATTGATGTCGGCGACGAGCCCCCACGACAGGCGCGAGAGGATGCGCGGCGCAATCCCGTCGAGGTCCTGGGGCGCACGGTCCGACGTGATCACCAGCCGCCGTCCGGCGGTGATGATCTCGTTCATGGTGTGGAAGAACTCCTCCTGGGTGGAATCCTTGCCGGCGATGAACTGGACGTCGTCGATCAGCAGCAGGTCGGCGTTGCGCAGCCGCTGCTTGAAGCCGATCGTGTCGTTCTCCTTCAGCGCGCGGATGAACTCGACCATGAATTTCTCGGCCGACATCGAAACCACGCGCGCGCCGCGATTGCGGGCGAGGAAGGCATGGCCGATCGCGTGCAGCAGGTGGGTCTTGCCGCGGCCGGTGCCGCCGTGAATGAACAGCGGGTTGAAGCTGACCGTCGGCGACGTCGCGAGCGTGCGCGCGGCGGTCGCCGCGACTTCGTTCGCCTTGCCGACAACGAAGGTTTCGAACCGGTAGCGCGGGTCGAAATTGGGCGCGTTGGGGTCGCGTTCCGCCGGCGGCGGCGTTTCCTCGAGGATCAGCAGCGGCGCCGGCTTGGGCGCATCGGCCGCAGCCACCACGCGGATATCGCGCACGATCGGCAACACGGTCTTCCACGCGAGCGTCAAACGCTCACCGAAATGCGAGCGCACCCAATCGGCCATGAACTGGCTCGGCATCACGATGTCGAGCGCGCCGCTGTCCGGCTCGAACGAGCCGAGCTCGGCCGGCTTCAGCCAGCCGTCGAAGGTTCGGGCGCCAAGGTCGCCGCGAAGACCGGTGCGGATCGAATCCCAGGCCGCTTCGAGCGGCGCTGCGACAGGCGCCCCGGCCAATTCAGCTGACGCATTCGCCCCTCCGGCCTGCACTGCTCCGCGCCTCCCTCAGTCAAAGCCCCCTCGCAAGAGGCAAAGGGGTCCCGCTGCCCGCGAGCCGAGTCGCGCGCCTTGGGTCTCATTTCTCTCTTGCCCCCGGCGCGGATTCGCGCCCGGAAAGGCCTTTCTGCGAGTGTCCGGGGCTGCATGCAAGTGCCGATTTTTCATCAAAGTGAAATAATGACACTTGACATAGGGATAAGGCCGAAAGTTGGGAAAAGTGGCGTAATTCAGCCGTTTTCTGAGTTAGACCCGCGTTAACCGCCGCGCGAATCGCCGGAATTGCTGCATTTTTTAGGCATTCCAAAAATGGGACTTGGCACCGGTCGCCCAATGGGCCCGCGCGCGCCCCGTTTCGGACGCTTTTTTAGCCGAGCGACGCAACCCGTTTTGACAGGCGGGAAAATTTCCGCGCCGCCGTGTTCTTGTGGATAACGCCGCGGGCGACGCCGCGCGCGATCTCGGGCTGAACCGCTTTCAGCGCTTGCGCGGCTTCCGCCTTCTTGCCCGACTCGATCGCCGACTCGACGGCCTTGATGAAGGTCCGGATTCGGCTGACTCGCGAGTGGTTGATCGTCTCGCGCGTCGCGTTGCGGCGAATGCGCTTCTTGGCCTGTGGCGTATTCGCCATTCTCTCGAAGTCCTCGTGGTGGTGCTCAATGAAAAACGGCGCGGCCAACAGGCTCGCACCGAAGTGCGGTCCCCCTACCCTCATCGGCATTTGAGGTCAACGCCGGCGCGTCAGTGCTGGCATCGGGGACAATAGAAGGTCGAGCGACCACCCTGGACGATGCGCTTGACCGTGCCGCCACAGGCGCATTGGCGGCCTTCGCGATCGTAGACCGAGAAGCTCTTCGAGAAATAGCCGAGCTCTCCGTCCGGGCTGGCGAAATCGCGGAGGGTCGAGCCGCCGGCGGCGATCGCCTCGGCGAGCACGTCGTGGATCGCCGGCACGAGCCGCCGAAGCCGGTCGAGCGAGATCGACCCCCCGGCGCGCGTCGGATGGATGCCGGCGCGATGCAGTGCTTCGCAAACGTAAATGTTGCCGAGCCCGGCGACGATGCGCTGGTCGAGCAGCAGCAGCTTGGTCGACGCCTTGCGACCGGCCAGTCGCCGCTTCAGCTCGCGCGGGCTGAGCTTCAGCGGCTCGGGACCGAGCGCCTTGAATGGCGGCCACTCGGCCAGCTCATCCGTCGGCACCAGGTCGACCGATCCAAAGCGACGAGGATCGTTGAGCGCGAGCCGCTTGCCCTCCTCGGTCTCGAGCAGCAGGTGATCGTGCTTCTCGAGCCGGGCATGATCGATCCGCCAGCTCCCCGACATGCCGAGGTGAAAGATCATCGTGTCGCTGCGGTCGGTATGGATCAGTCCGTATTTCGCGCGGCGGCCCAGGCTGGTGACCGTCGCTCCGGTCAGGCGCTGCCCGAGGTCGTTCGGAAACGAGCGCCTGAGGTCGGCCCTGCGGGCTTCGACCCGCGCGATCCGACGTCCTTTGAGCACGTGCTCGAGGCCGCGCACGGTGGTTTCGACTTCGGGAAGCTCGGGCATGGTCGCCGCGATATGGCGAAGGGCGGGCAACCCCGCTAGAGCCGCTGCCCCATGACCGATCCGGTGAATTTCGGCGACGAGCTGGTCAGCCCAGATGAGAAGACCCGCCGGGTCGGCGCGGTCTTCAGCTCGGTCGCGCGCCGCTACGACCTGATGAACGACCTGATGTCGGGCGGCATGCACCGGCTGTGGAAGGACCGCTTCGTCGACCGCGTCAAACCGCGGCGTGGCGAAGACATTCTCGACATGGCGGGCGGGACGGGCGACGTCGCCTTCCGGATGGCGCGGCGCGGGGCGCGAGTGACGGTCGCGGACATCAACGCCGACATGCTCGAAGTCGGCAAACAGCGCGCGGAGCGCCGCGGATTCGCCGGCCTCGCCTGGCAAGTCGAAAATGCCGAACAGCTCAGCTTCTACGACGCGACCTTCGACGTCTATACGATCGTGTTCGGCATCCGGAACGTCACCGACATACCGGCGGCGCTCCGTGAAGCGCACCGCGTCCTCAAACGCGGCGGGCGCTTCTACTGCATGGAATTCTCATCCAGCGACTGGCCCGGTTTTTCCGAGCTCTACGAAGCCTATGCCTCCAACGTCATCCCGAAGGTCGGCGAGATCGTCACCCGCGACGAAGCGAGCTACCGCTATCTCGTCGAGAGTATCCGCCGCTTTCCGCGTCCTCACGATTTCAAGTCGATGATCGCGGACGCTGGGTTGGTTCGGGCGAACGCGGAACCGATGCTTGGCGGGCTCGTGACCATCCACTCGGGCTGGAAGATATGACGAACGACAGTTCGTCGTATCCCGGCGGAGGCCGGGATCCAGTCCAACAAAAGAAAAGTCTGGGCTCCTGCCTGCGCAGGAGCACAGTCGAGTGACCACCAGCGTTACCCACCTGTGGCGCTTGTTGAAGTGGGGCCGGACGCTGGCCCGCCACGGCGCGCTGCACGGCATCGAAGAAGACCCGCTGACCCCGCCACAGGTTCGGCGGCTCGCGCGCATTGCACGTTTCGGGGCCAGAATCCCCACCACCCCCGATTATGCAAAAGCGCTGCAGGAAATCGGCCCGGCGGCGATCAAGCTTGGCCAGGCGCTATCGACCCGCCCGGATCTCGTCGGCGAGAAGGCTGCGGCGAACCTGTCGCAGCTGCAGGACGACCTTCCGCCGGCCCCGTTCGGCAGGATAAAGCGGACCATCGAGACTTCGTTCGGCGCGCCGCTCGACAGCCTGTTCGCGGAATTCGACGAGGTACCGGTCGGCGCTGCCTCAATCGCCCAGGTCCATCGCGCCGTCACCAGCGAGGGCCGCGAGGTCGCCGTCAAGGTGCTGAGGCCCGGCATCGAAGAAGAGTTCGCCAAGGCGATCGAGACTTACGAATGGGCGGCCGCCCACGTCGAACGCTATGGCGGGGAGCTCGAGCGGCTACGCCCGCGCCTGGTCGTGGCGCATTTCCGCCAGTGGACCACGCGCGAGCTCGACCTGCAGCGCGAAGCTGCGTCCGCCTCCGAACTGCGCGAGAATATGGTCGCCGAGCCCGGCTATTATGTGCCCGAGATCGACTGGCGCCGGACCGCGCGCCGCGTCCTTACGCTCGAATGGCTGGACGGGATCAAGCTCAACGATCGCGACGCGCTGATCGACGCTGGGCACGACTGCGAGGCGCTTGCCGCCACGCTCGTCCGCGCGTTCCTTCGCCAGGCGGTGGTCGACGGCTTCTTCCACGCAGACCTCCACCACGGCAACCTGTTCGCGCTGCCGGACGGCCGCATTGCCGCGATCGACTTCGGGATCATGGGCCGGATCGATCGCCGCGCGCGGATGTGGCTGGCCGAGATCCTCTACGGGCTGATCACCGGTAATTACCGGCGCGTCGCCGAGATCCATTTTGAAGCGCAATATGTGCCGGCCCATCACAGCGTCGAGGAATTCGCGACCGCACTGCGGGCGGCCGGCGAGCCGATCCGCGGCCTGCCGGTCAAGGACATTTCGGTCGGCCGGATGCTCGAAAGCCTGTTCTCGATTACCCGCGACTTCGACATGCCGACGCAGCCGCACCTGCTGTTGCTGCAAAAGACGATGGTGATGAACGAGGGCGTCGCGACCGCCCTCGACCCCGACATCAACATGTGGGAGACCGCCGAGCCATTCCTGAAGGACTGGATGCGCTCGGAGCTGGGGCCCGAGGCTTATTATGCCGACCGCATCATCGAGCTGGTCCGGGCCTTCAAGAAAATCCCCGAGCTGATCGACCGGCTGGACGAATATTACCCGCCGCGCGGCGCCGCTCCTCCGCCCCCGCCGCTGCCGGAAATCGCGGTCATCGAGCATCGCAACTGGCCGGGTTACGTGGTTGCGGGGACCATTGGAGTCGCCCTCGGCGCCTTGGCGCTGTTTGTGCTAGGCTGAGCGGATGGCTCGCGTCTTGCTCATCGTCGGCGGCGGCATCGCGGCGTACAAGTCGCTCGAGCTGGTGCGCCTGCTCAAGAAAGCCAGACACCAGGTGAGTCCGGTGCTGACCAAGGGCGGTGAGCATTTCGTCACCGCGATGAGCCTGGGGACGCTTGCCGAAAGCCAGGTTCACACCTCGCTGTGGGAGCTCAAAGACGAGGTCGAGATCGGCCACATCCAGCTCAGCCGCGCCGCCGATTTCGTGCTGGTCTGCCCGGCAACCGCGGACCTGCTGGCGAAGATGGCCGCGGGCATCGCGGACGATCTTGCGACGACGCTGCTGCTGGCGACCGACAAGCCGGTGGTCGTTGCCCCGGCGATGAACGTGCGGATGTGGCTGCACGCGGCAACGCAGCGCAACGTCGCCCAGCTCAAGACGGACGGGGTGCGGGTCATCGACCCGGCCGAAGGCGACATG
>DATENV010000331.1:0-2607 GCA_035274805.1 Sphingomicrobium sp.
ACCCGCGCCGCGGTCGAGGAAGGCATCGTTCCGGGCGGCGGTACCGCGCTGCTCTACGCCGCCAAGGCGCTCGACGGTCTCAAGGGCGAGAACGACGATCAGACGCGCGGGATCGACATCATCCGCAAGGCGCTGCAGTCGCCGTTGCGCCAGATCGCCGAGAACTCCGGCCATGATGGCGCGGTGGTCGCGGGCAAGCTGATCGACGGCAATGACCCGACGCTCGGCTTCAACGCCCAGACCGAGCAGTATGAGAACCTGGTCGAGGCTGGCGTGATCGACCCGACGAAGGTGGTGCGCGCGGCGCTTCAGGATGCGGCGAGCGTCGCCGGTCTCCTGATCACGACCGAAGCGTCGATTGCCGACGCACCGGAAGACAAGCCGGCTCCGGCGATGGCCGGCGGCGGCATGGGCGGAATGGGCGGGATGGACTTCTAAGTCCGAACGTCAGTCTGACCGATTAGAGGGGCCGGAGGCATTCGCTTCCGGCCCTTCTTCATTTTGGGCCATGTCGTTGAGCATGTCCTCGGCCTGGTTCAACCGGGCCGACTCCTCGGCCGTCGGCGCCGGCGGGCGGTCATCCCGGCACGCAGCGAGGAGCAGCAAAGCGCTCGCGAGAAGCTTCTTCACGCGGCGAATTTAGCATCTCGGCCAAGGATAAAAAAAGGCCGCCCCGGAAGATCCGGGACGGCCCTTCGATAAGCTGTGTAAGCGGAAAGCTTACTTGTTCTCGACCGCGTCCTGCGCGTTGTCGATCGCCTCGCCGGCGTTGTCGACGGCATTATCGGCCGCGTTCAGCGCCGCATCGGCATTGGCGGTGACGTCGTTGCCGGTAGCCACGTTGACGTCGGTCGACGCGGTATTCTCGACGGCCGTCTCGTTGGCGGCGTTGTTGTCGGCGGCGTTGTTGGTGCACGCGCCGAGCCCTAGGGCGCAAACGGCGGCGGTCACGATTGCAACCTTCTTCATGAACTTTCACTCCCTTCAAAAATGCCCCTGGGGAGGGCACCCACCCAACCTCAACGCGCGAGTCGCTCAGGCCAGGCCGGCGGGAATAGCGATAATCCCTACCCACGCACAAGGGATTATTTTGAAACGCTGAATTGACCATATAAAGATATCTTTATATCCTTATCTCGTGACTGCAGCGCTGCCCCTCGCCGACCGATTCCAGGCTCTTGCCGATCCAACCCGGCTGCGCATCGTCGCGCTGCTGCGGCTGATGGAATTGTCGGTCGGCGAATTGGCGCAGGTACTCGGCCAGAGCCAGCCGCGGGTATCGCGCCATCTCAAGATCCTCGCCGACGCCGGCGTGCTCGACCGCCGCAAGGAAGGCAGCTGGGTTTTCCTGACGCTCGCCGATGCCGAGCGCGTCGACCCCCTGTTCGCGCTGATCGACGAATGGGCCGACGCGGCAACCGAGCGCTCGTTCGCCGCCGACGCGGCGCGCACCGAAAGCATCCGCGCCGAGCGGGCCGAGGCGGCCAACCGCTACTTCGCCGGTCATGCCGAGGTGTGGGATCAGATCCGCTCGCTCCACGTCGCCGAAAGCGAGGTCGAGCGGGCGATCGATCGAGCACTACCACGACAACCGCTCGGGCGCCTGGTCGACATTGGCACCGGCACTGGCCGGATGATCGAGCTGTTCGGGCCGCGCGCCGCGCAGGCGATCGGGATCGACCGCTCCTCGGAAATGCTGCGGCTGGCGCGCGTCAAGCTGGAGGCGGCCGGGATCCATTCGAGCCTGCGCCAGGGCGACATGTACGCGCTGCCGCTCGCCGACCAGAGTGCCGACAGCGTCATCATCCACCAGGTGCTTCACTATGCCCACTCGCCGGCGACGGCGATCGCCGAGGCAGCGCGCGTGCTCGCGCCGGGCGGCTCCCTGCTGGTGGTCGATTTTGCCGCCCACGAACGGGAGGAGCTGCGTGAGCGCGACGCCCACATCCGGCTCGGCTTCGAGGATGAGGTGATGGCCGGGTGGTTCGCGGCGGCGGGACTGGAGACCGACCACGTCCAGCATCTCGAGGGCGGAGAGCTGACCGTGACCCTGTGGCGCGGGGTGAAGGCGCCCGTGCCGCAGCGGAGGGCCGCATGAACGCGTTCGAGAGCCTTGGCCGGCACCTGCCGCTGTTCGCCGAAGCCCGCGGCGACATCCAGGTGAGCTTCGAATTCTTCCCGCCCAAGACCGAGAAGATGGAGCAGACGCTGTGGGAGTCGATCAAGACCCTCGAGCCGCTGCAGCCGCGGTTCGTCTCGGTGACCTACGGGGCCGGCGGGTCGACCCGCGAGCGGACCCACGCCACGGTCGAGCGGATCCTCAAGGAGACGCCGCTCACCCCGGCGGCACACCTCACCTGCGTCGGCGCGACGCGCGAGGAGGTCGACGAGGTGGCTCGCGGCTATTGGGATTGCGGCGTTCGCCATATCGTCGCGCTGCGCGGCGATCCGACCGAGCCCGGCGCGAAGTATCAGCCTCATCCCGGCGGATATCGCGACGCCGTCGAGCTGGTCCGCGGCCTGAAGCAGGTCGCGCCGTTCGACATCTCAATCGCCGCCTATCCCGAAGTTCATCCGGACTCCTCGACCCGCCAGTTCGATCTCGAC
>DATENV010000332.1:0-3684 GCA_035274805.1 Sphingomicrobium sp.
CACCCTTCGAGCGCAATCGCGGCGCGCGCGAACTCGTCATCGGGAGCGCCGGCGAGCTGCGCTTCCAGAGCCGCGACCGTCCGCTGGCGCGCCTCGTCGACCGCCGCGCCGTGCTCGGCCATCGCCTGCTCCAGCGAGGTGAGCCACGCCTCGTCTCGGCTGGCGTCGGCGAGCAGCTTGTTGCGCGCGCGCATCGCCGCGTCGTAGCGGGTCGCGTGGTGCGCATGGCCTGGTTCGAGCGCCAGCACCAGCCGATCGAGAAAGCGCCGCCGTTCGCCCGCGCTGCCGCTGAACAAGCGGTCCATCGCCGGGGTCAGCCACAGCACCGATAGCCATTCCGAGAGCGTGTTGACCGATGCCGCGGCGCCGTTCACGCGCACCTGCCGCCGTTCCGGTGCTGAAGCTTGCGTTCCGGTGCCGATGTCGACTTCGCCGAGCCGGGCCGCGACCGCCCAGGCGCCGCCTCCGCCTTGCCGCGCCATCTCCGACAGCGCGGCACCGCGCAGGCCGCGGCCGGGCGTCAGCATCGAGACGGCTTCGAGCAGGTTGGTCTTGCCCGCGCCATTTTCGCCGAACAGCAGCACGAAGCCGGACCCAGGCTCCATGGTGGCGGTCGGGTAGGAGCGGAAATCGGTGAGGATCAGGCGGCTGACGGGCACGAGCGGCGTCTAGCCGCTATTGTTCGCGCCGGTCGATCACTTCGTAATGGGCGGCGCGATCGTCGAAGCTGTTGAGCACGGCCCGGGCCTCCAGCGGAACATGGCTGACCGAATAGTCCTCGCCCATGAACGCCCTGATCGCGTCGAGATTGTCGAACCACATCAGCGTCTGGAACTCGATCTCGCCGCCGAGATCGCGGCGCATCAGGTCAATGTGCCGGAAGCCCGGAATATGCCGTGACTCGATCCCGGGCATGACTTCCGTGCGCACGATGCGCTCATACTCGTCGGCATTGTCGGGCGTGGTCCAGCCACGCCACAGGCGGCAGATCATCAGACGCGCATCGGCATCAGCACGTACAGCGCGTTCGCCTTGTCGTTCTCGCGCAGCAGGGTCGGCGCCGCCGCGTCGGCGAGGTGGACCTCGACCGTGTCGCCATCGATCTCGCCGAGGATGTCGAGCAGGTAGCGCGCGTTGAACCCGATCTCGAGACCGTCGGAGCCATAGTCGGCGGGCACTTCCTCGGTCGCGACGCCATTCTCCGGCGAGGTCACGGACAGCGTCACCTTGTCGCGGTCGACGCTCATCTTGACCGCCCGGGTCTTCTCGCTGGCGATGGTCGAGACGCGGTCGACTCCGGCCGAGAAGCTCTTGGGATCGAGCTTCAGCAGTTTGTCGTTGGCGGTCGGGATCACCCGATTGTAGTCGGGGAACGTGCCGTCGATCAGCTTGCTGGTGAGGATCGCGCTGCCCAGCCCGAAGCGGATCTTGGTCGGCGACAGCGAGATTTCGACCGTTCCCTCGAGCTCCTCGAGCAAGCGGTAAAGCTCGGTCACCGCTTTGCGCGGCACGATCACGTCGGGCATGCCCTCGGCGCCATCGGGCCGCGCGACCGTGACCCGCGCAAGCCGGTGGCCGTCGGTCGCCGCGGCGCGCAGCTGGTCGTCGACCACGTGGAGAAAAATCCCCATCAGATAATAGCGCGTTTCCTCGCTCGAGATCGCGAAGCGGGTCTTCTCGATCACCTGGCGCAGAGTCGCCGCAGGCAGCTCAAACCGCGTCGGCAGATCCCCTTCGGCGATCACCGGGAAGTCGTCGCGCGGAAGAGTCGAGAGGTTGAAGCGTGCTCGCCCGGCATTCACCTGCATCTTGCCTTCGGCGGCGGAGAGCTCAACCTGGCTGCCCTCGGGCAGCTTGCGCACGATGTCGAAGAAGGTGTGGGCCGACACGGTGATCGCGCCCGACTGCGTAACGTTGGCGGGAACGCTTTCGTCGACCTGGAGGTCGAGGTCGGTGGCCATCAGCCGAAGCGACCCGTCATCGCGCGCTTCCATCAGCACGTTCGAGAGAATGGGGATCGTGTTCCGGCGTTCCACGACCGATTGGACGTGGCCCAGGCTCTTCAGGAGGGTCGCCCGCTCAATCGTCGCTTTCATGTCGCTTAAGCCCCCATCATTCGCCCACGAAAGGCACGCGTCGATGACGGTTATAGCGAGCCGATTGGCGCGCGGAAGTGGAATGATGAAGAAGGCCGATGTGGGGCCACGGCCGCGCCGCAGCCCCAACATCTAGCGCTTATTTGCTGGGCTTGTCGCCAACCGCCGGCCCGCTCGCGGGCTTGGCGGGCATCAGCACGGCGTCGACATGGTGGACGACGCCATTGGTAAACTGGTCGTCGCCCTGCGTGATCGTCGCCTTGTGACCGGCGGCGTCGGTCAGCACGGTCTTGCCGCCGTCCTTGGTCGCGGTCAGCGTGCCGCCGCCCATCGTCGCCAGCACGGCCTTGCCCTTGCCGTTGTCGATGGCCTTGCCGATGTCGGCGACCATCACCGTACCCGGCAGGATCAGGTTGGTCAGCACGCCGGTCAGCTGCGCGCGATTCTCAGGCTTGGCATCAAACGTCCCCGCCGGAGCGCTGTTGAACGCCGAGTCGTTGGGAACGAAGACGGTATAGGGGCCAGGCCCGGCCAGCGTCTGGTCGAGGCCGGCCGTCTTCGCCGCGGTCATGAAGCGGCTGGCCGGCACGAGGCCTGCGGCGATGGTCTTGGTGCCCGCGACCTTTTGCGCCTTCTTGGTCTGCGCCGGGGCGGGGCCATTGCCGCTGTTCTGGTCCTTGTTGCACGCGCCGAGCGCGAGCAGCGCAGCGGCGCCGAGGCCGAGCGCGAGCGCATGGCTTTTCATGCGATCCTCCTTTGTATCGTGAAAATGTAATGGCCCGGAGCGGATTGGGTTCCGCCCCGGGCCGTTGGTCACACCGCGCTCAGGTGAGCAGCGAGGCGACGATGGCGGTGACGACCTGCGTCACCGGGTCGACCTGATAGATGTACCCGTTGTTGTAACGGTACCAGGCGTCCGGCGTGTCGTAGTAGGTCGCGCGATAGTCGTAGGGCACGTTGTAAACACTGTACCCGGCCGGCAGCGCCTGCCCGACCGTGAAGCCCGGCGAGAGCAGCGACGCGACCGAGGTGATCATGCTGCTGCGCTGGTCATATTGGTAGATCGCGCCCGGCGAATACCAATAGCCGTAGTCCGGCGTGTCATAGTACAGCCTGCGGTACTGCGTCGGCACGTTATAATAGGTGTAGGCCGACGGAAGGAGCTGGCCGACGCCATAGCCGCCCGCGTACATCGGGATGACGTTCTCGACGTAGCCGTCGTCGCAATCCACCTGATAGACGACGCCATAATAATAGCGGTTACAGACGTCGTTGTAGTCCGGATAGAAGCTGTTGAGCCCATAGTAAGCGGGCACATAGCTGCTCATGTACGATGCCGGCAGATACTGGCCCGGCAGGAAGCCACCCGCCAGCAGTGGGATCAGCGCGTCGATCAGGCTGCTGCTGCGGTCGACCTGGTACAGATAGCCGTTGCCGTAACGGTAATAATAATCAGGCGTGTCCGGATAGAAATACTGCATCGTCGCCGGCAGCGGACTCAGCCCGGCGAACGTCGTAACCTGGCGCACCGGCACGCCAATGAACTGCTGGACCTGGGTCACCGGGACGACTTGCACGTCGTTGAACC
>DATENV010000333.1:0-2138 GCA_035274805.1 Sphingomicrobium sp.
GCGGTCCTTGAGGTACTCGTGCACGACCTTGCGCTCGTTGGCGCTCATCGAATCGAGCGCGGTCGGACGGCCCGTGCGAACGGCGTCGGCTGCCGCCTGCTCGGCCTGGGCGGCCTTGAGCGCGGCATCGAGCGGCAGACCACCGCCCTGCGCGAGCGCGCTGGCCGCCAGCAGCGGGCAGAGCAGCAAGGCGAAGGCAGCGCGGGAAGTCACACCCTATCCTTCGCGGTGATACGGATGGTTCGCAAGGATGGACGTCGCGCGGAACAATTGTTCGGCGAGCATGGCCCGAACCAGCAAGTGCGGCCAGGTCGCGGACCCGAATGACAGCAACAGGTCGGCCCTGGCGCGCTGCTCCTCGTCGTGGCCGTCGGCGGCGCCGATCAGGAAGCGCGCCTCGCGCGTGCCGCCATCGCGCCAGCCCTCGAGCTTCCTCGCCAGCTCGGTGGAGGAAAGCGCCTTGCCCTTTTCATCCAGCACGATGCTGACGCAGTTCGTCTGTATCTCCGGCGCCTTCCCGCCGCGATCAGGCAGCTCGGTCACCTTTGTCGGCCAGGCGATCCGCTTCAGATAGCGCTCAACAAGCTCGGCCTCCGGAGAGCGGCCGATCTTCCCGCGCGCGACGATGTGGAGAAGCACCTATTTCTGGTAGGCGGGAGAGCCGAACGGCCAGGCAAATACCGATTTGAAGCCGTCGTAGATGGCGCGCGCGGTCTGGGCGATGGTGCGCGGACGATCGCGCCCGCCGCGGGCGAAGATCGCCACCGCGACGCGGCGCCCGTCGGGCAGAGTGATGAAGCCGACGTCGTCGGTCAGGCCGTCGAGGGTCCCGGTCTTGTGCTCCACCGGCGTGCCGAATGGCAGCAGCGCCTTCATCCGGTTCCGGCCGGTCTGGCACTGCGCCATCAGGTCAAGCAAGTAATTGCGGCTTTCCGGCTTGATCAGCTCGGCCTTGTAGATGCGCTTGAGGAGGTCGATCATCGCGACCGGCGTGCTGGAATCGCGGCGGTCCCAAAGGTCGCGCTTGGAGCGAAGCAGGTCCGCGATGTTGCGGTCGACGCGTAGGCCCGACACCCCGTTGTCCTGCAGCCAGTCGTGAACCGCGCGCGGGCCCCCAAGGTCGTGGAGCAGGATGTCGGTAGCGCGATTGTCGCTGTGCACCAGCATCCGACGCATCAGGCTGCGCGCGGACACGCCATTAATCGTGTCGTCGAGCGAGCGGCGGCCGTGATCGACCTGCGCAAGGTAGAGCGCGGCGACGGCAACCTTGACCGTGCTTGCCATCGGGAACGGCGTGTTGCCCTTGATGCTGACCGTTTCACCGGTGCTGAGGTCGAGCGCGGCAATGCCGACGTCCGCGGACGTGTTGGCAACAAGCGAGGCGAGTTGCTGCTCGAGGCTCGACAGGCTCGGGCTCGAGGCCGCAACCGCGGGCTGCGCGGCCAACGCCAGAAGCGACAGAAATAACGCAATGAATCGCATTTGCCCTACCCGCGTGCAGCCGCGCTCACACCAGAATCATCGCCAAACGCCCACATTCGTTCCAAATTGTAAAAATTTCTCACTTCGGGACGGAAAATGTGCACGATCACGTCATCCGCATCGATCAGTACCCAGTCGGCGGCTGGAAGCCCTTCGATCCGGACAATACGACCAAATCGCTCTTTGATCTTGTCGGCAAGCTTAACGGCCATCGACGCGACCTGGCGGGTCGAGCGCCCCGAGGCGATCACCATGTGATCGGCGATGTTCGATTTACCGGTCAGCGGGATCGATACGACCTCCTGCGCCTGGTCGTCGTCAAGCGACTGAAGAACGAGCTGATGGAGATCTTCGACGTCTGTGGGAACGCGGCCGGCATTGCCGGCGCCATCTTCAACGGGATGTTCGGTCAAGGGGTCTCCTGGCGAACAGGGGGCGCGCCGGATTGCCGCACGCGCTGAGCGCGCGATGACATTCGGCGATACCAGTGGGGGTCTTGCGCGCGGATAGCGGTGGCGGAGGTCGGATCGGGCGGCAGGCGAAGGAAAATGATCGCCGGTGCACTCCATTCCGTCCAGTGCTTTGCCTGGCTCGAAGGATGGACGAACCCCCTGAGCCAGCCCATCGCGCGCGCCGCATGGGCAGCTGAATCATAA
>DATENV010000334.1:0-4010 GCA_035274805.1 Sphingomicrobium sp.
CAGGCTCGCTGCTGCTCGCCGATTGCGCGCAGGCAGCGGGGAAGAGCCCGCTGCCGGACGCAGACTTCGTGGCCGTGTCCGCGCACAAGTTCGGCGGCCCGCCGGGAGTGGGGGCGCTGCTGGTGAAAGAGTTGACGACGCTCCGGCCGAGCGGCGGTCAGGAGCGGGGCTATCGTCGCGGCACCGAGAATTGGCCCGCCGTAGCCGGGATGGCGGCGGCGCTCGCGACGCAGGCCTTCGCCGACGCGATGCCGCGGCTGGAGTCGCTGCGGCAGAAGCTCGAAGGCGAGATTGCCGATGCCGGCGGGGTCGTGATCGCCGCGGGAGCGGCCCGCATCGCCACTATCGGCAGCTACGCAATGCCGGGCGTGGGAAGCGCCAGCCAGCTGGTTCAGCTGGACCTTGCCGGAATCTCGGTATCGGCGGGAAGCGCCTGCTCGTCGGGCAGCATGAAGTCGAGCCGGGTGCTTGCGGCGATGGGGCTGCCCGATGACCTCGCGAGCTCGGTGATCCGCGTCAGCTTCGGTCCGCGGACCAATGAGCAGGACGTTGAGCGGTTCCTCGGCGAATGGCGCCGCATCCGGGACCGCGCGCAGGTCGAGGCCGCATGACCTACCTCGACTATCAGGCAACGACACCGGTCGCGCCCGAAGTTGCCAAGGCGATGCAGCCGTGGATCGAGGAGAAGTTCGCCAATCCCCATTCGCCATCGCGCTGGGGACATGAAGCCGCCGCGGCGATCGAGGTCGCGCGCAAGCGGGTCGAAAAGGCGATCGGCCTGAAGGGTGGCTCCATCGCCTTCACCGGGAGCGCGACCGAAGCGATCAACTGGGCGCTGAGGGGGACGGTTGAGAAGTCGCCGAAGGGCCGTAACCGGATCATCACGGTCGCGACCGAGCACGCGGCCGTGCTCGACACGTGCGAATGGCTGGCGGGGCAGGGCGTCGATCTCACGGTCCTTCCGGTGGACAAGGACGGCCGCCTCGACCTCGAACTCCTCGCCCGCGAGCTCGACCAGCGCGTTCTGCTGCTCGCGGTGATGATGGTCAACAATGAGATCGGCGTGACGCAGCCCATTTCCGAAATCGCCGACCTCGCGCATCGGGCCGGCGCGCTGATGCTGTGTGACGCCGTGCAGGCGCTGGGCCGGCTCGACATCTGCAATGGACCCGACCTCGTCGCGGTCTCGGCCCACAAGATCCACGGGCCCAAGGGGATTGGCGCACTGTGGATGCGCAAGGGCAAGGAGCCCGCGCCGCTGCTCCATGGCGGCGGCCAGGAGCAGGGGATGAGGTCGGGGACGCTGTCGCCCGCCCTGTGCGTAGGGTTCGGCGCCGCGGCCAGGCTGGCCGACGAGCGCTGCACGCGCGATTACGACCATGTCCAGAAACTGTGGAAGGCGGCAACGGACGCGCTCGGCCCCGGCTGGACGATCAACGGCAGCATCAAGCACCGCTATCACGGCAATCTCAACATCCGCCGCAAAGGGGTCGATGCCGCACGGCTGCTCGCCGACCTGCGCGATATCGCATTTTCGCTGGGATCGGCGTGCGCCAGCGGCTCCGGTCGGCCGAGCCACGTGCTGCGCGCGCTGGGCCTCGATTATCGCGAGGCGCGCTCGTCGATCCGGCTGGGCTTCGGGCGCTACACCAAGCCGCAGGAGCTGACCGACGCTTGCGCCCGCCTCGCCCGGGCGGCGCTGGAGCAGGAGAAGCTCGACGCGTGACGCTGGTGCGTTTTCTCCGTGCGGACGGGACCCTCGACAAGGAAGTGGAAGCAGAGCCGGGCCAGCGGTTGCTCGACGTCGCCTGGGCGGCGCGCGAGCCGCTCGAAGGCGCGTGCGAGGGCGTGATGGCCTGCTCGACCTGTCACGTGATCGTCGATGCCGAGGACTTTGAGAGGCTGCCGAAAGCGAGCGAGGAAGAAGAGGATCTGCTCGACCTGGCGGCCCACGCGGGCCGCACGTCGCGCCTGGCCTGCCAGATCGTGCTGACCGAGGAGATGCTGACGCTGACCGTGCGCGTCCCGCCCGAAGCGAAGAACTGGATGGGCCGCTAATCCTCACGCGGCAAAGCGTTGCCGATCCGATTGTCACCGGCTCTGTTGTCGCGTTGCGACGGTCGGCCGTCGGCTAGGGCGGCCGACCTGATCGATTGAAGCTGCGGCAGGTTGAGGACGCGCTGCTTCGCGCTGTCGAGGAATTGAAACCGCAACGCTGCGGCTGAAGTGAACTCTTCCAACGTTATGCCGCGATTGAAATCGGTGTCCGCCGCGGCGACTGGCTCGGGGATATTGAGCAAGCCGTACCGGGCCGCTCCCTGGAGTGCGCCGCCAATGCCAAGCTGCTCGGCTTCGATCCTTTCCGCACGCCGCGATCGCTCGTGATGACGCCGGCCGCCCAAGCCGGCCTGCTTGTCCCGTGGATAGCGGTCACCTTGAACACGTCTCCGCGGTGACATCACCTGGATGTCGGGCGCGACTTCCCATTCGTAGTGGGCGATTTCGTCGGGATCGATCTCCCGGTCATGGTTGGTATCGAGCGTCGCGAAAAATCGGGCCGCATCCGCGACCATCTCATCGAGCGTAAGCAAGCCGTCGCTGTTTCGATCGGCCTGGCTGAACCACCTCGCAAGCGTGTCGTCCGCCTCCGACCGCGCGCGGAACGGCTCACCCATCGGACTGATGAAAGGGGCCCAGGCATGCCCGGTCACGGTGATCGGTTGCGATGATTGGCCTGACGGCTGGACGGCGGCGGCTAGCAGTGGAAACACGAAGACAGCGAATGGCATAACCGGGAGCATCCCCTCTTTGCGTGGGAGTTCCTAGTACCGGGTGAATGGTAGCTGAAGCCGCTGCCCGCACCTGTGCAAGCCTTGCGCGAGGTACGTCCGTCGACCATATACGCGCTCGGAAGTCGGCGGACGGCGCTGTCGCCAACCTGGTCAGGTCCGGAAGGAAGCAGCCACAACGATTTCGTGCCGGGTCGTCGGCTTCCACCGCTCGCAATGGCGAGCATGACCCCCTAAACCGCTGTCGATGAACGACGACGAATCGCCGGGCCTCGGGCTCGACCTTCCTGAAGAGCCGCAACCCGCTACCGGCGCGTCGCCGTACCGCGTGCTCGCGCGCAAATACCGGCCGCAGACCTTCGATGCGCTGATCGGCCAGGACGCGATGGTCAAGACGCTCGCCAACGCCATCGAGCGCGGCCGGATCGCCCATGCCTTCCTGCTCACCGGCGTGCGCGGTGTCGGCAAGACCTCGACCGCGCGGCTGATCGCCAAGGCGCTGAACTGCGTCGGACCCGACGGCCAGGGCGGGCCGACGATCACCCCTTGCAACGTCTGCGAGCCGTGCCGAGCGATCGCCGAGGGGCGCCACATCGATGTGATCGAGATGGACGCCGCGTCGCATACGGGGATCGACGACGTGCGCGAGATCATCGATGCCGTTCGCTACGCGTCGGTCAGCGCGCGCTACAAGATCTACATCATCGACGAAGTTCACATGCTTTCCAAGCCTGCTTTCAACGGCTTGCTTAAGACTCTTGAGGAACCGCCCGAACACGTGAAATTCTTCCTGGCGACGACCGAGGTGAACAAGGTGCCGGTCACGGTACTGTCGCGCTGCCAGCGCTTCGACCTGAGGCGAATTCCGGCGGAAAAGCTCGCGGCGCATTTCGCCGACGTGGCCAAGGCCGAAGGAGTCGACGTCGAGCCCGAGGCGCTTGGCATGATCGCGCGAGCCGCGGAGGGCTCTGCCCGCGACGGCCTGTCGATCCTCGATCAGGCGATCGCGCACGGGGCCGGGGCGGTGACGGCCGACCAGGTCCGTGACATGCTGGGGCTCGCCGATCGCGGCCGGATCCGCCGATTGCTGCAGCTGGTGTTTTCGGGCGACGCGCCCGCGGCGCTCGCCGAGTTCGACGAGGCGCACGACCTCGGCATCGATCCCACGCAGCTGCTGCGCGGCCTGATGGAAAGCCTCCACGCGGCCACGCGCGCCAAGGC